>PWXP01000436.1 GCA_003561895.1 Planctomycetaceae bacterium
ACTCGCCGTGTGCCGAAATTCTCGAACGGCACACGGCGAGTGCCTACTACAATTTGTTCAAGTTATTTCTGAGCGCACGCTTCGTCCGGACGGTTTCAACATTGGGGTCAACGACGGGCGGGCCGCCGGCCAGACCGTCATACATGCCCATATCCATGTGATTCCCCGGCGGGACGGCGACGTCGAAGACCCGCGCGGCGGCGTGCGGTGGGTGATTTCGGAAAAGGCCAGGTATTGGTGAAGGAGGAGCCGGTGACCCGGAAGCCGCCTCGCCGCGGCGTCAGAGGTAATCGGCAAGCCGATCTGCGGTGGAGCCTATCCCCAACTCATTCTGCAACTCGCCAATCAATATCGGCCGGTCTCGCTCGGGAAGGATCACCTTCGTGAGCAACGAATCGAGTGTCAGGTCGAAGTACCGCACGCTGTCCTTATGTTCGCGAAGGGCCGCTGTGAAATCTTCGATCCGAAACTTCCGCTGCTGCTCGTCCTCCAATGTCAATTCTGCATCCTGCCCAAGCCCGGACAGAGCATCGAAGCAGTCTTGCAGCCAAAGCTTATGGCGTAATTCGAGGGGTACGACCTCAATGGGGGAGGTTGCGCCCTCCGGAAGTGATAGTCCTTCGGCGTGTGCCTTGAGGCAGTATACAATGCGGGGCCAGCCCTCGCATTGCTCCGCATAATGTGGGTCGAAGGTCCGGAACGGTTCGATGAGCAAGTGTGGTGCAATCGTGTTCAGTATGGCATACCACGGCTCACTTGGGCGTGGTATCTCGTCGATGTAGAGAACCCGGTCCTCTTCGCCGGCATTGAAGCTGATGAGCCCGTTCAGCGCCGCCTGTTGCTGGCGGGTGAGCCGGAGTCCTTGCTCCTGGGCCATAACCGCCTCCCAGGCAAGAAACTCGCCCTGCTCCATCATGTGGATGAAGTTCTCGAACGGCTCAACGCAGATATCCTCCGAGGAACATCCCTCAAAGAAGTCGTCGGTGGGAACGTCAGGGCCGAACTCCCAAGCGAGCGGCAGGGGTCGATTCGGTCGTGGCCTTTTTTTCCGTAACTGTTTCTTCTTTCCCGCCATGTTCTGTACTCCATGCCCAATGGGTCGTACGACCAAGCTCGTCCCGTGGGAATCGCCATTCGCCTCCCACAACGGTCCACTTTACCTCGCTCACGTCCGTCGTCAACCCCCGACCACCCCCGGTAAGGCAGCCGCTGATCGGTTTCCAAACCCGCCCCCGCAGCCGCCCCCGCAGCCGACCCCGTAACGCCGTGTACGGCTTGGCCGTTTCATGCCGCCGTACGGCCATGCCCAGGGCCTTCTTCGTGCCGGCCAGGATCACGAGTCGCTTCCCCCGGGTGACGGCCGTGTAAAGCAGGTTCCGCTGCAGCATCATGTAATGCTGGGTGTGCAACGGGATGACCACGCACGGAGACTCCGACCCCTGGCTCTTGTGGATCGACAGCACGTAGGCCAGCGACAGTTCATCGAGGTCCGCGAAATCGTATTCGACCTTCCGGCCCTCGAAATCGACCTCCATATTCTGTTCGATGCGTGAAAGTTCGGATTGACGCCCCGGCCCCACGTGTTACAATTTCTATTGGACCACTACGATCCGGCGGAGTGCTGAATGAATCTTTCGCGAAAATGCCAGTACGCTTTGAGGGCCTTATTCGAGTTGGCCAAGCATTACGAGGAGGGTCCGCTGACCAGTCGGCAGATCGCCGAAGCGCAGTCGATGCCAGCGAATTTCTTGGAACTGATCCTCAAGGAGTTGCGTCAGGCCGGTTGGCTCGATTCATCGCGTGGTCCCAGCGGGGGGTATGTTTTGGCCGTTTCGCCGGACGCCCTTTCGGTGGGTGAGGTGATTCGCTTCATCGACGGGCCGCTCGCGCCGGTCAAGTGCATGGCTGGTTCCGGGGGGCGGCACTGCGATACCCAGGAGCGATGTCCGTTCGCCAATCTTTGGGACCGGGCGGAGTCGTACCTGACCGAGTTGTACGACACCACCTCGCTCCAGGACGTGGTTGACGAGCACGCCGCGGCCACCACGTCCTACATGGCCAACTACCACATCTGACGGCCTCCGCAGCAGCAGCACCAGGGGTTCTCTCCCTGGTCACGCATGATCCGGGCTACTCGCCGATGATTTTCACCAGCACACGCTTGGCGCGGCGGCCGTCGAACTCGCCATAGAATATCTGTTCCCACGGGCCGAAGTCGAGCCGGCCGTTGGTCACTGCCACGACCACCTCGCGCCCCATGACCTGCCGCTTATGATGGGCGTCGCCGTTGTCCTCGCCGGTCCGATTGTGGCGGTAGGCTTTCGGTGAGGGGTCGAAGGGGGCCAGCTTCTCCAGCCATTCCTTGTAGTCTTGGTGCAAGCCCGGCTCGTCGTCGTTGATAAACACGCTCGCCGTGATATGCATCGCATTGACCAGGCACAGGCCCTCCTGCACGCCGCTCCGCTGGACGGCCTCCTCCACTTGGTGGGTCATGTTCACGAAATCCATACGGTTCGGAACGTTCAGTGTCAGGTATTCGGTGAGTGAT
>PWXP01000611.1 GCA_003561895.1 Planctomycetaceae bacterium
GTAGCACCTTCTTGGGGTTGAAGCGGTGGCCGGCCGCCGGGTCGTAGGGGCCGTGCACGCGGTAGCCGTAGAGTTGGCCGGGACGCACGTCGGGCAGGTAGCCGTGCCAGGCCATGTCGGTCTGTTCGGGCAGCTTGATGCGGTGCGACTCGCGCCGGGCATCGGGCGAGTCGAACAGGCACAGTTCCACTTTCGTCGCATGTTCGGAGAAAAGCGCAAAGTTCACACCCCCACCGTCCCACGTAGCCCCCAGCGGGTAGGGGCGTCCGGGCCAAACTCTCATCATTCGTACTCCTTCAATGGTATCAAGCTCAGCGGTGGTAAAGCCGTAGGATGGACATTCCTATCCGTCATCGGCCGACGGACAAGAATGTCCATCCTACCGGTATCGTTCGGTCCGCCGCTCAGGGAACCGTGCCGAACGTTACCGGCGGCGTTCCAACTGCTGGCGGATTTCGCGCCGGGCCTGGGTGCGTTTGAGTTCCTCGCGTTTGTCGTGCTTCTGCCGCCCCCGGCCGATGCCTATCAGCACCTTCGCCTTCCCGCCCTTGAAGTAGACCTTCAGCGGCACCAGGGTGAGGCCCTGCTCCATCGCTCGGGCGGCGAAGCGGCGGATTTCGCGCCGGTGCAGCAGCAGCTTGCGCGGCCGGCGGGGATTGTGGTTGAACCGGTTCGCCTCGGTATATTCGGGAATATCGCAGCCCAACAGCCACACCTCCCCCTCGCGCACCCGGCCGTAGGCCTCATTCAGCGACACCTGCCCGGAGCGCATACTCTTCACCTCGCTACCGACCAGCGCGATGCCGCACTCGAGCGTTTCGAGGATGGTATAGTCGTGTCGGGCCTTGCGGTTTTGCGCAACCACCCGTTCGTTGGGGTCGGCGCCCTCGCCGACCCCCTTTTTCTTTTGCTTCTTAGCCGTGGCGACACTCCTCCTTGGGCGACCATTGGTGTATGATACTTTTCCAGAAGGATTGTAAGTGAACCGCCCACTCCCCTCAAGCCACCCTATGGCCCCCTACGGTCCCCCACCATCCGCCCCTTCGCCCCGCAGCCTGCCCCGTTGGTTGAAACGCAAGGTGCCCAAAGGCGACGCCGAGCACTTTACGAGCAAGCTGATCGACCAACTGGGCTTGCAAACCGTGTGCCGTCATGCCCGGTGCCCGAACCGCATGGAGTGCTACGCGCAGAAGACGGCCACATTCCTGATCCTGGGGGAGAAGTGTACCCGCGACTGCGCGTTCTGCGGCGTCCGGCCCGGCAAGCCCGAACCGCCCGAGGCGGATGAACCCCGCCGCCTAGCGGAGGCCGCCGCCCGGCTGGGGCTACGGCATGTTGTCATCACGTGCGTCACCCGCGACGACCTGCCCGACGGCGGCGCGGAGCACTTCTGCCGTACCATCGCAGCGGTGCGCGCGGCCACCGGGGCAACCGTCGAGGTGCTGCCCAGCGATTTCAGCGGCAACCCGGCGGCGGTCGACCGGCTGCTGGCCGCCCGGCCCGACGTGTACAACCACAATACGGAAACCGTGCCGCGGCTGTACCGTGCCGTGCGCGGCCCCAAGGCCGATTACCGGTGGACGCTTGAAATGTTCCGCCGCGTCGCCGCCCGAGCGCCGGGCATTCGCACCAAGACCGGCCTGATGCTCGGCCTGGGCGAGACGACCGCCGAAGTGCTCGACACGCTGGCCGAGCTGCGCCCGGCGGGCGTCGAGATGCTTACCCTGGGGCAATACCTTCAACCCTCCCCGCGGCAGACGCCCGTGGCCCGATACGTCGAGCCCGCCGAGTTCGACCACCTTGCCGCGCTTGCCCGCTCGATGGGCTACCGGCAAGTGGCCGCCGGCCCGTTTGTCCGGTCGAGCTACCAGGCGGGGGAGATGGTCGCGGGGGCCAGCATCGCCGATCCAAATGAAATGCAGAGCGGCGAAGATCACTCCCGCGACCCGTGACCACCTTCCGAGTCCGATTGGCTCGCCATCCGCTTGCGCCCACCCTATTGGGGGGCATGGCCGTAATTCGCCCCGACACCCTTGATGTTTTTCTCAGCAAAGCTACAAGGGTCATTTGGGGCGCGCACCGCAGTTGATAGTAGGACAGCAATCTTTGCCTCAGAAGGGCTTTCAGCATCGTTCCAGTTACGACGCATGACTCCTGACACACACTTCCGCAAGGACAGTTCTAACGGCATTACTCCGCCCAACCCCGACGCGCGCGTATCCTACGTGGATCACGTCACGAAGGAGCGGGGCAAACGAACACAGTTCACCTCCGTTTCCGAGGCCGCAGATGCTATCCGCCATTTCGCCGGCGATCTTTATCGGTGCAGCCGCGTCAGACTAGCCCTTAACCAAGCGAACTGCGAAGCGTGCGCTTGGGGGATTGTGGAATAAACTCGAAAACCTTCGGCGATTTGGGGGTACCAGGGGATCGTTCCCCATTTCCTTGCCCCAACACACGGAGGTTTTCGAGTGAGTCCCAAGATACAACAACAGATTAAACGACGCAAGCGCCGGATCGCGCGACGGCTGGACCGAAATGACA
>PWXP01000563.1 GCA_003561895.1 Planctomycetaceae bacterium
ACGAACTGCTGCAGGCGGGCCACACCGTCTACGTCCATTGCAGTGCGGGAATGAACCGCTCCCCAAGCGCCGTGGTGGCCTATCTGCACTGGACTGGCGGGATGACGCTCGATGAGGCGTTGGATTTCGTCATGCAGCGGCGTTCTTGCGACCCCTACCTGGATGCAATCCGGCAGGCGACGGCGAATTGGGCGGCGGAAGGTGGTTCAGGATCGTCCTAACCGCTTCTGTGAAGCCGCATCGAAAAGGGCGTTGCACTCCTGCTCCAAAACGCCGCCAATCAGTGTACAGCGCCAGGATGGGCTGCGGCGGACAACCTCTTCTGCCAAAATGTCAATTTGCCGCCAGCCCAGGCTTTGCAGGAATGGGATAGACGTGCCATACACCACCGTCTCGATGCCGCTCCAAAGGATTGCCCCCTGGCACATCGGGCAGGGTTCCGCCGTGGTGTAAAGCACCAGTGGGCTGCGGTCGAACCTCTTGGGCGACTCGGCCAGCCGGTTCAGCGCGTCGATTTCGCCGTGCCAAGTCGGGTTCACCGACGATTTGTTCCAGCCCTCTGCCACAATCTGACGGCTGCCTGCGTCCACAATGACCGCCCCAAAAGGAAGGTCGGGAACATGGGCCGCCAACTCAATGGCTCGCCGCATATAGCGTTCGTGGTCGAGGTTGTCTATCATCGCCCCCAATTCATTGCCGTGATGTTCAGTTGCAGGACGGTCGCCAGCGACACCCAGACGAAATATGGCACCTGGGCGACGGCAACCCAGCGATAATATCGCCAGATGGCCACCATCATCCAGATAATCGTACCCCAGACAATCAGAATGTCCACGGAGGCCAGCGGCAGGTTCCGCAGTCCGAACTGGATCGGCGTGAAGATGAGGTTGGCAATCAGGTTGATGGCGAAGGGTAATGCCACCCACCACGGCACCTTGCGCCGGATCGCCTGCACGAAGACGAAGCCGAACGTCACGATGATGATTGGGTAGAGGATGCGCCAAATCAGGCTAATGGTCGTTGGCGAGGGCGTCCAACCAGGCTTGGCGAGGCTGTCGTACCATTCCATAGTGGTCATTCGGTTCACCTTTGGCAATTGGGGCAGAGAGTTCGCTGAACGGTTCGCCCCATCAACGATTCGGCGGGGATTCCTGGGCGGGACGAAATGCAATGCGCAACCTGGCGGCCCGCCAGGTGGCGTTCAAGCCATTCCGTCCTTCGCAACACCTGTGGCCCTTCGGACACGCTGCGAGTCCTTTCTGCTATACCAGTTCTGCCCCTGGCGACCGTCGGTGTCCGGAACCATAGTGGCGGTTCCCCAGTCACTGGTCATTTTACCGCGCCCCTAACACGAGGGAAGTGGAGAACCGCCCAGCATTGAACTTAACCCCTGGGAATAAGTCCGTCGAAGGCTACGACCCATAAGGCAATCTCACGCCAGGATAGCAAACTTAGCGCAGCCCCGCCCCCCACTCCGGTGGGCGGGCAGGACATTCTTCATTCAAGACATCATGCCCACCGGCTATCAGTGCTCAGCCTGCCCCCCATCCCATGACCTATCCTTTCACTAAATCACGGCGTTTCTTCGGCATACCACCTCGTGCGGCTCGTTTGCGCAGGTGCCAATCGGAGCGAAGCGAACGATTGTTCGGATTGTGACAGTGGAGGGACTACGGAATGGAACGGTTATGCAACACGGGACTGGTAATCCCTGATCGGGTTCCCTGGGGAACGCACCTTTGCCATTTCTACGAAACCGCGAATGACCTGCTGGACGTGCTGGTCCCTTACTTCCAGGCGGGGCTTGAGGCCAACGAGGCCTGCCTCTGGATCATCTCTGATCCAATTTCCATTGAGGAAGCGACCAATGCCCTGCGTGCCGCCGTCCCGGATCTCGACGGTTACCTCACGACCGGGCAGATGGAGATCGTTCCACACGACGCATGGTATCTGGTCGGCGGGTCGTTCAAGATTGACGCTGTTCTCGATGCGTGGCGCAAGAAGACACAGAGTGTCCTGAACAGCGGTTACTGCGGCTTGAGAGCAAGCGGCAACGCTGCACACTTTCAAGAAGACCACTGGGCGGATTGGGCTGCCTACGAGGGCAGGGTTCACCCATCACTCCACGGCCAGAACATCCTCGCTCTTTGCTCCTATTCCTTGCACAAGTGTTCGGCATCGCAACTGTTCCAAACCGTTGATTTGCACGACTGCGCGTTCGTGCGACGGCAAGGTGGCTGGCAATGTATCGACAGCAAGGGCAGTAAGCTTCTCTTTGAGCGGCTTTCGAGCCATAAGCACGCCCTTGCCTCATCGATTAGTCCGACGGTGATGACGGATATGGAAACCCGGATCACTTATGCCAACCCAGCCGCCTTGAAGGCATGGGGATACGAGACTGAGGCCGAGGTTCTCGGTCGTCATGCGGCCGATTTCTTGCAAGACCTCGAAGCCTTGCTGTCCCATCTGGATCGAGTCCGGGAGTCCGGCAGCAGTGTCGCAGAACTCGTCGCCAAGCGGAAGGATGGATCACCTTTCGACGTCGAAATCTTGGGCAGCATGACATTCGATGATCGGGGCCAGCCCATCGGAATCGTGGCATCGTGCCTCGATATTACCCAACGCAAGCGGGAACAGGAGGGTCTGCGAAAAGCCAACTTTTGTATCGAGCAGGCGGGTGACTACATATTTTGGACCGAACCCGATGGCCACATCAGCTACATCAACCCAAAGGGGCGCGAAGCCTTGGGCTTCTCGGCTGAGGCTCTTCGAGGGATGACTGTGTTTGACGTTGATCCGACCGTGACGCCAGACAAATGGAAGCTTCACTGGAACAGACTCCAGCGAGACAAGTCCTTCATGCTCGAATCCGTCCTGCGAACGAAAGCGGGCGAACTCGTCCCGATCGAGGTCAGCGTCAACTACATGAGCTTTGACGGAAAGGAATGCAACTGCGCCTTCGCCCGAGACATCAGTGAGCGGAAAGCGGCCGAGAAGCAACTCGCTCACTTCTCAGCCATCGTCAGTTCCTCACAAGATGCAATCATCGGCAGCAGCCTTGACGGCTTCGTCACCTCGTGGAACCCTGGTGCCAAGCAGCTTTACGGTTACACAGCGTATGAGATGATCGGGGAGCCAATATCACAACTTTTCCTCTCAGACCGCGCCGATGAAGTGGCAGCACTTCTGGCAAGACTCCAGCAGGGCGGCCTTGTCGAGCACTTTGATAGCGTCGGTCGCAGGAAAGACGGGAGCCTTATGGATGTGTCGGTTACCTTGTCTCCGATCAAGGACCACGAAGGGAAGATCATCGGCGCATCGGCTATCGTCCGAGACATCGCAGACCGCAAGCATTCCGAAGCCATGCTCAAAGACACCTGTGAAAGAGCCGAAGCTGCCAGCCGGGCCAAGAGCGAATTCCTGGCCAATATGAGCCACGAAATCCGCACCCCGATGACGGCGATTCTCGGTTTCAGCGACATTCTCCTGGCATCGGCACACGATGAAGAGACCGTCGAAGCGTGCCAGATCATCAAGCGCAACGGCGACCACCTGCTCCAGGTCATCAACGACATCCTGGACCTCTCGAAGATCGAAGCTGGCAGGCAGGAACTCGATTTCCAGCCATGCTCACTCCGGCAGCTTGTGGCGGAGGTCATCACCACGATGCAAGTTCGGGCTGACGCCAAGGGATTGCCACTGTCGGCCAAGTTCCAGGAGAATCTTTCGGATCGAATCCTCACCGCTCCCATCCGTCTGCGGCAAATCTTGGTAAATCTCATCGGTAACGCCATCAAGTTCACCGAGACCGGCGGGGTTCGGATTGTGGTCTCTCAGGATGCATCGGGTGAGGATGCAACACTACGGTTCGACATCATTGATACCGGCATCGGCATCGGCGAAGACGAGCTTCCCCTGTTGTTTCAGCCATTCTACCAGGCAGACGGCTCCGCACGCCGTCAGTTTGGCGGAACTGGGCTTGGTTTGGCGATCAGCAAACGCTTGGCCCAAATGTTGGGCGGCGACATCACGGTGTCCAGCGTCTTGGGAAAGGGAACGACGTTCACCGCAACCATCACAGCAAGGCCAGTCATTGATTCGGGCCTCCAAGAACAGAACGCAGGTGGTGAGGGCAGAAGGATGGAGGCGGACAGTACGCATGCGTTGAACTGCCGAATTCTGTTGGCCGAGGATGGCCCGGATAACCAGCGGTTGATTGCCTTCGTGCTTCGGAAGGCGGGGGCTGATGTCACCATCGTTGAGAATGGGCAGAAGGCAGTTGAGCATGCCTTCGGCCACAGAACCTCCGAGCCTTTCGATGTGATTCTCATGGACATGCAGATGCCGGTGATGGACGGCTACGAAGCAACGCGCACGCTCCGAGAGAGGGGCTGCCGGGGACCCATTGTCGCCTTGACCGCCCACGCCATGAAGGAGGATCGGCAGCGATGCCTCGACGCTGGCTGCGACGACTACCTCTCGAAGCCAATTGATCGCGCGACGTTGCTCCAAGCGGTCCACCGATATGCACCGATGGACCAGGTATCCGAGGCCCTCGACTGACGGAAGCCAGTGCCTCTTCTAATGCCCGTGCTGGTGCAATTCCGCCATGTGTTCGGCGTTTTGGTGCAACTCCTCGACCGAGTGCTCATGGTCGTGGACGGCTTCTTCCCCTTCGTCGTGAGCATGGGGGTGCGAATGCTCGTGCGAATGGGTGTGCTCGTGTTCGTGGGCGTGAACCGTCCCATCGTCATGCCGGTGCTCGTGGCTGTGGCGATGGGTGTGAACGTGCCGGTGGGCATGTTCGTGTTTGACTTGGGTCGTCATGGCTTCTTCCTCCTGTTGGGTCGTCATGGCTTCTTCCTCCTGTTCAAGATTTCGCCCTGATTGTGCCACACGAGGAATTCTATGCCCTTTCCGGGCTCGGTCAAATGGATATTACCGAGCGCCCCGGTGTCATACTGGATGGCTGCATTCCAACCGTAGCCGAGTTATTTCCGGTTATTTCCGGTGGTTCAGCCCCAGCACGCCGACATGACCGAGCGAACCGCCAGGCGTCGAATCGACCACGCCTACGAACTGCGTCGGCCATGCCACGGCTAATTGATATTAATTAGCCAACCGTCCGACCTCCAACGGCGTAATCTGACCAGTCGCCACCCTTCAACGGCGTAACACTCGGCAATGGCCTGAATTGACGAAAAATTAGCGGCAAAGCCTTCCCTCTGCTGGTAGGCGATGGTCGAGAATCGCCTATACGGTCCTTTCTGTGGGACTGGTGGCCGACCGGTACCGATCAATGCCCCCAAAAAATGCATCCGGCGGACTCTGCGGGCCTCGATCTGGGGCAGCCCACCCCCACAGCTTAACAAACGCCCCCTTCTGCGGCATTTCTTACTGGAGAAGCCGGCATTAGCCGCTGATTGCCGCTTTTCCGCGTGATTTCGCCCCGTTCCGAGCCTGGATTGGTTCGGGACGGGGCATTTTCCTGTCTGGTCGCTCTGCGAATGCGGGGCGTGGTGTTTCTTTCACCGCCCCCGCCGCTGGGGGCACTTTAGCTGTCAGGAGACCTTCAACAATGATCGCCGAGTTGAAACCCCGACGGTCGGAAATCGCGGTGCTTTGTGACGCCCAGGCTGGTCGTCGTAGAGCCGTTCGAGAAACGGTACGCGACTTGCACATTCACAGCCGGGGCCGTGAGTCGTCACCCAAAACTCTGCCATACCGCCTCTGAACTTGGGGGCAATAGGACACTTTCAGAGGGGAGCGATGAAGCAATTTCTTGGCACTCGGGCTGCAACGAGTAGTCGCAGCGGTACGACATTCTGACGCTTGCATTCAGGGCATTTCCATGACTTCTCCCACGACCCGGCGGAAGTTTATCCAAGGGGCGGGCGTCGTGGCGGCCGGCTTCGTGGGCGGGCGGACGCAAGCCGCCGCAGGCCAGCCGCAGCACGGCCCGCACGACCATGATCCCGCCCATGCCCCCTCCGACGAGCCGGCCGCGGAACACCCGCCGCAGGACGACTATCCGCGGTTCCACCCGGGCCCGAGCGGGCCGGTCGGCGCCGATATCGACCGGGGGAAACGCGTCGCCGGCTTTCGTCGCGCGGACGAGTCGCCCGTGCCCGTCGAAACCCCCAATCTGCCCAAGCTGCCGTGGAAGATGGCCGGCGGAGTGAAGGAGTTCCACCTCGTGGCCGAGCCTGTCCGCCGCGAGTTCCTGCCCGGCATGTGGTTCGACGTTTGGGGCTACAACGGGAGCATGCCCGGGCCGATGATCGAGGCGGTCGAGGGCGACCGGGTGCGGATTGTCGTGCATAACGAACTGCCCGAGCCGACCACCGTCCACTGGCACGGCTTCGAGTTGCCCGTGCGCATGGACGGCGTGCCGGGTGTGACGCAGGACCCGATCATGCCCGGCGAGGAATTCGTCTACGAGTTCGACCTGCACCAGAACGGTACGTTCTTCTACCATTCGCACGGGGCGATGCAGGAAATCATGGGGCAGACCGGGTTCTTCATCGTGCATCCCCGCCGCCCGCACTCGCCGCCGGTCGACCACGACTTCGGCATCATTCTGCAAGAGTTCGCCATCCTGCACCAGAACACCATTCCCGACAGCATTTCGGAGGAGTTCAATTTCTTTACGTTTAACGGTCGGGCCGGACCATACACCAAGCCGATGCTCACGCAATTGGGTAGCCGGGTGCGGCTTCGCTTCCTGAACCTCAGCGCCATGGACGCGCACCCGATACACCTGCACGGCCACACGTTTTGGATAACGGGCACCGAAGCGGGCCGCATTCCCGACACGGCCTGGATTCCCTCGAACAACGTGCTGGTGGGCGTGGGGCAGACGCGCGACGTGGAGTTCATTGCCAACAATCCGGGCGACTGGATGCTCCACTGCCACATCCTGCACCACATGATGAACCACATGGTGGCGATGGTCGGCCCGATGATGGACCACGGGCCCGAAGTCGAGCACCATGGCGACGCGGCCCCGGCGCCCACCGGCTCAGTCCGCAACGCGCAGCCGGAGCGCGACGGCGGCCGAGTGTCCCGCCTGCTGCCGACCCTGAAACGCCTCCTGCCCGACGACCTCCCCGCCATCCCGCGCGAGAAGGACCCGCGCTACGAGGTGCCCGGCTATCCACAAGACATGATGGGCATGCCCCCGGCGCACGACCCGGCCGACTTGCACAGGCCGGAAACGCGCGGCCTCCGGCGAAACTGGTTCCAGGGGGTCCACGGCATGATGACCCTCGTCCGCGTCCTGCCGGAGGAGCTGTACCAGCGCGTCCTGGACGACGATGCAACGATCCCACCCGGCGCCAGCACCCCCGGAGCCGGTCCGGGCGAGATGCCCGATCACGAGCATCACCCCCACGAACACGAACACGATCACCCATCGGAGCCGAAACCCGAGCGCGACCACGAACACTGAAACGTTCGCCCCGGGAGCGCGTGGGCGAGGACGAGCCATTTCAGAGCCGGTAATCCGGGCTACCAGGCGTTGCCCGACACGCGAGCATGACGCTCCATCGGTTCCGACGCGCCAAGCCCGTCGATCAGCAGGAGCCCGGAAATTGCCACCTCCAACCGGCGCAGTTCAAGTAGAGCTTCCACGTATTCAATGCTGCTGTGGAAGAACGATCGCTGCGACATGAGCACGGTGGGCCAGTCGGCGCGGCGTTCCCGGAAGGCGGCCAGGTTCAGTTGAAGCGCCTCGCTCTCTTGCGGCAGGATCGTCTCGCGGTAGTCGGCCACGGTCTGCTGCGCGGTCTGATAATGGGCCAAGGCGTCGGCCAGCCGCCGCCGGAGCGCAAGTTCCAACCGGGCCACCTCGGCCTGGTCGCGGGCCACTTCGGCCTGGGCGGCCCGGATGTTCCCCTCGTTGCGGTCGAACAGGGGAATGTTCATGCCCACCTCCACGTCGGCATGTTGATCGCGTGCCGCGAAATTGTAGGCGGTGCCCGCCCGCACCCGGACGTCGGGAATCCACTCGGCTTGCTCCCGGACCAGCCGCGCGCGGGATCGGACGACACCGGCGCGGGCCGCTTGGATTTCAGGACTGGCCTGGAGCAGATGACACAAGGTCGCCTCCCAGTCGAATTCGTCGGCCGGCTTTTCCAGATCGCCGTCGAGGGGCTGAGGGGCCAGACCGGGGCAGCCGACCACGGCGGCCAGCTCGCGCCAGGCGCGATGATATTGCTGCTCGGCAGCCGTCAGCGCCAGGCGGGCTCGGCGTGCCTCGGCCTGGGCTTGGAGCAGATCGGGGCGATTCACCTGGCCGATGTTCAGCAATTCCTCGGTGGTCACGACCGTCTCTTCGGCCAACCGGAACAACTCGCGGCGGATCGCCACCAACTGGTCCAGGGCCAAAACCCGCCAGTAGTGCATCCGCACGCTATTGAGCACCCGATATTGCTGAGCCACGGCATGCCAGTTCCTGTGGGTCGCCTCGCGGCGGTAGATGTCGCGACGATAGCGGAGTTTGCTGCCGGTGACGATCTGTTGATCGATAAAGGCGCCCTGCTCGCCGGCCGTTCCATGGGCGCCGATCTCTGCGCCATAGTAGCCCACGGTCGGATTGGGATAGAGCCCTGCCTGCAGCGCCCGCCCCTGCGCGGCCGCCACCCGTGCGGCGGCTTGCCGCAGCGTGGGATGGTGCCGCAGCGCCAAGTGCTCCAAATCGGCCAGGGCCAGCCCGCCGGCCGGCGCCGTTTGCTCCGGCGGCCTCGGCGCATTCCGTTGTGGCTCCGCCGCTTGGACCGCAACGGGAACCAGCCAGCAGCACACCACCGCTGCCCGTGCGTACCGTCGGGCTGCACCGACTTCTCGCCTCATGCGTCTACCTCCTGTCCGACCGCTGTAGCCCGGGCGTCCCGGCCGCCTCCTGCGACCGGCGATGCCGCCGCTTTGCGGGTATCGGAGGCCGGACGTGGGGGGCATGAAACAAGCCGTTCCAACCGGCACAGTTCGCCGGACCGCGCCAATCGTGAGCAACCGCACGCCCAACTGCCATCGTCGTCCGCGGCGTCACTCTGGCAGAAAATGCGACAGTTTGTCGGGCTGTGCCGCTTCCAGATGCACGCCGCGCCAACGTAATAGGCACACGCCGTTGTGCCGTCCGCCGGCAAAGCAGTCTGCACCTAGAAACGGAAGAGGCATTTGTCGCAGCCGGGCAACGCGTCTTCACGGAGCAACCTTCATCGGCCAGTGCGAAGCAACGGTGCAGGAATTGCAGCACCCTCCTACAGTTGTCTCCTTGAACGGTTCCCCAAGACCTTCTGGCATCCCCCTGCGCAGCGTGCGCCCTGTTGCGAGTTCTCTGCAACGAGGCTTCTCACTTCTTGGACAACCGGATGGACTCGGAAGAACATGAACAGCAGAGGCGGCATAAACACGATCGTCTTTGTCTTGCCGGCGTCCGACCGACACCGTACCCAAACCGGACGGTGATGCAATAAGGCACTTCCTTCCACTGACGTAATCGTCGAGAGCGGAAACGTTTGGGACGTCACGAAATTCGACACCACCAACGACTCGCCGCGAAGGACGACCTTCTTGAGGGAAGCGAAAGTGAATGAATCCGCCAAGGAACAAAACGCCTCCGAGAAGAGCGGCAGGCAACGCCACAAGATTGTCAGAGAGTTGAACGCAGGTGAATGCGCAGCACAAAACAACACCTGCGAATAGCGGCGAAACAAGAAACTTATACAGAAAGGTCAGTGGTGATGAAAGTGTCCGATTCATCCGTACCTCCTGCTCAAGTCACCGTTCAGGTTCGGCGAGTTTGCGAGCCGTCACCTGCGGCGGTTGGTTCGACGGCCTTCATTCCCGGCGTTTCTTCAGGTACTCGGCGAAGGCGGCTCCCGGCGGGCAAGGATCACAGCCGAGGCACCCGTGCATCTCGTCTTTCG
>PWXP01000109.1 GCA_003561895.1 Planctomycetaceae bacterium
CCACCGTTTCCGCCGCGAAAATGGGACTGTCCCCTTCGCATCGAGCGGAGAAAACAGCCCGCGCCGCCCTGTGAACGGTTACCTGGATTCATTGTCCTTGCTCGCTCTCGAATTGTGGTCGTCCCATGTCGATTCTCCGCCCCCGCCCGACCGATCGCCCGAAGGAACGCGGCCAACGCCGCCCGAAATTCTTCAACCGGCTACTCGAACATTCGCTGATCCGGCAAGTGAGCTTCGAGCGGTATCGCCGGCAAGTGCGTCATGTGTACGACGGCCCGCAGGGGGCGATCCTGGCCGCGTGCAGCGCGCTGTCGCTTCACGCACCGCTGGGGGAACGCTTATTCCAACCCGGCAGGTTCGAACTACACGGCGCCCGGCACATTCTCGACGTGGGAAGCGGGGCGGGGCAACTCGTGCGGCACCTGCTCAAGCGAGCCGACGCCGCTGCGGGGATCACCTGCGTCGACCTCTCGCCCGAAATGCTCCGCCGCGCCCGGGCCAGGCTGCGCAGCGACCGGCTCCGCTTCTTCGCCGCCGACATTACGCAGCTTCCCTTCGCCGACGCAACATTCGACTGTGTAACGTGCGGGTACGTGCTCGAACACGTTCCCGACCCTGCCTTGGGACTGCGCGAATTGTGCCGCATCATGCAGCCGCAAGCCCGCATGCTGCTGCTGACGACCGAAGACAACATGGCCGGCGCCTGGACCAGCCGCTTGTGGCGCTGCCAAACGTACAACCGCCAAGTGCTGTACGGCATCTGTGACGAGGCGGGGCTGAAGGTGCGGCAGGAACTGGGGTTCTCGCCGGTGCACAAGGCGCTGAAAGCCGGCGGAATTTGCGCCGAGTTGGTCAAGCATCCTTAACGCCGATGCGCGGGCAGATATCTCCCAGGGGGCACGCGCCGCACTTGGGCTTGCGCGCCGCGCAGATGCGGCGTCCGTGGTGGACCATGGCGTGGCCCAGGTCAATCCACTGCGACTTGGGAAACAGGGCCATCAGGTCGCGCTCGATCTTCTCGGGGTCTTTGTGCGAGGTGAGGCCCAGCCGGCGGCTGACGCGGGTCACGTGCGTGTCGACCACAATACCCACTCCGATTCCAAACGCCGTTCCCAACACAACATTGGCCGATTTTCGGCCGATGCCGGGCAGCGCCACCAGGGCGTCCATGCTGCCGGGCACCTTGTCCGCGTGCTGCTCGAGTATGGCTCGGCAGGCCGCGCGGATATGCTTCGCCTTGCTCCGGAAGAAGCCCGTACTCCGAATGGCCGCTTCCAACTCCTCTTGCGGCGCCCGGGCGTAATCGGCGGCTGTCCGGTAGGTTTGGAACAGGGCGGGCGCAACCATATTGACGCGTTCGTCGGTGCACTGCGCCGAGAGGATGGTGGCCACGAGCAGTTCCAGCGGCGTGGCGAAGTTCAGCGAACAGGTGGCGCCGGGGTAGTGTTTTTTCAGCCGCCGGGCGATGGTTGCGGCGTATCGGCGAGCGTGCCGGGCTTCCGGCGTTGGTTGCAGGGTGCGCAAACCACTACCTCCGTGGTCGTGTATTGGGGCGAGTAGCGTACTGTATCAGTACGTCATTGTGGCGTCCCACCGGACAAAGTGTCAATCGGCCGGGCAGGAGGGGGCACTGGGCCGTATTTGGACGGCGGCCGGCGCAAGACCTACAATTGAGTGTCGGCAGGCCAGTTCCCCTTTAGGACGCACGAATTGCCCCATGTTTGAAGCCATGTCTTTTTCCCCGTGTCACTTCTCCGGTCGCGTGCGGCTCTTCCCGCTGCCCAATCTGGTCATGTTCCCGCACGTGATGCAGCCGCTGCACGTTTTTGAGCCGCGCTACCGCTCCTTGCTGCAGGACGCTGTGCGTTCGGACCGGCTCATTGCAATGGCCACGCTGGCGCCCGGCTGGGAGCACGACTACGAAGGACGGCCACCGGTGTACCCGATGGCGTGCCTGGGTCGGGTTGCGGCGTATCACCGGCTTTCGGACGGCACGTACAACCTCCTCTTGTCGGGATTGCATCGGGTGCGGCTTCTGCGCGAGTTGCCGCCCAGCCGCAAGTTCCGGGAGGCCGAAGTGGAACTGTGCGAGGACGCCTATCCAGTCGACCCACCCGCCGACGAAACCGAACTGAAGCTCCGGCTTCGCAAGGATTTTTTGAGGATAGCTCCCCGGGTGCGGGAAGCGCAGGAGCAACTCGATCAGTTGTTCTCCGGCGAGCTTGCCCTGGGGACACTGACCGACGTGGTCAGCTACATGCTCGACATCAACGTGCGGAAGAAACTGGGCCTGCTCGAGCAGGTCGACGTGGTGCGCCGCGCCGAAATGGTGCTCGGTCATCTCGCCGAGGCCGCCCAAGCCGACGCCGGGCCGCTTCAGCTCGACATGGCGCCGTTTCCGCCGCAGTTCAGCGCAAACTAGTGCCGCAAATCACAATTGATGACCCATGGAGGGCCTATTTTGCCTGAATTTCGGGCTCCCAATCCCCGCAGCCCGCCCAGTTTCTATTTGCAAGAAAGGCCTTCCCCTGTATTGACC
>PWXP01000153.1 GCA_003561895.1 Planctomycetaceae bacterium
CGCTCGCGCCGCAGTTGCGCATTGGCGGCCGAGAGGTCGGCGGTGCGTTCCTCGACCCGCTGCTCCAATTCATCGTGCGCCCGGCGCAGGGCCTCCTCGGCCCGCTTGCGTTTGGTGACGTCGCGGACGGCGCACTGAATCTCACACACGCGGCCCTCCGCGTCCCCGACAAGCCGCCCGTTGGTCTCCACCCAAATGATCGTTCCATCCTTCCTGGGAAGCCGGTGCTCGACCGTGTACCGGTCTTCCGATTCCGGCACGCTGTGGATGACGTTCCATACACGTTCGATATCCTCCGCCAACAGGAGAAATTGCCCCGGTTTCCCTGTCAGCTCCTCGGCGGTATAGCCGGTGAGCGACTCGCAGGATGGCGATACGTACAGCACCGTCCCGTCGGCGGTGTGCCGGGAGATCATGTCGACCGAGTTGTCGGCCAGGAGCCGGTGGAGCGACTCGCTCTCCTTCAGCGCGGCCTCGGCCCGCTTGCGATCGGTGGCGTCGGAAACCAGGGCCAGGATGCGACGTTTGCCGGCGATGCAGACGACCCCGGTCGAAATGTCGACCGGAAACACGGTTCCGTCCTTCCGCCGGTGTTCCGTTTCAAGGGCGTGTCGCTGTTCGGGCTGCCACTGGCTCCATTGGCGTAAAATGTCCTGTTTCGGCGAGTCCGCGTCGGCCGGATGCAGGTCGAACAGACGCCGATGCAATGCCGCATTGGCCCAGAGTCTTTGTTGTGACCGTTGTCAACGCGCTTCGCATGATGCTTTGCGTCAGACGCTCTCGACGCATCAAGCCGACCTTATGGAGGACGCAAAATCTCGACCAGCGGCTTGCGATGCCCGTAAGCCAATGCCTCGTAAATCTCCCGCATCGAACTGACCGTGAAGCGATGGAATATCTCCCGCATCCCTTCCCACAAAGCCCGCTTGCTGCCGCACTTCTCCCACGCCGCTCCAAACAGCGATGAGCAGAGCTGGCTCGTCTGATCCACCAAGAACACGAGCATCATGAGCATCGCCAGGACGACCGATAGGTGCTGGTGCCCGTGGCCGTAGTTGTGCTCCAAGTGATAGCCTTGATTCTTCAACGTGTTGAACGTCTCGTTTTCCACCTTCCAACGCGACCGGCCGCCCTGCATCAGTCGTTCCGCGCGCTCGCGGCTGAGTTGCAACAGCGGATCGACAATGTACGTGAAGCGACGTGAGCCGTTGAGGTCCGCCTCCCACACATCCAGGAAGTCTACCCGCACTTCCGGGTGCGATTCGTTCAGCGGCAGGTCCCAAGCCAGGCGGTAACGGCGATGCACGCCATCCTCGCCCACCGCTTCAAACTCTTCCACTTGGCCCGCTTCCGCTTGCTGCTGCACTTGCTTGAACAAGAACGCATTGCCGTCTTCTTTGGCGCGGATGATCCAATGGGCCAATGCCTCGCGCAGGTCGCCGATGACCGGCGCATTGGCATATAGAGCGTCCAAAGTAACAATCACTCGCAGGTAGGGGTGGTCCCGGCGGAAGTTCACCAGCCACCGCTTCAAGGCGTTGCGCTCACAGTCGTTCTTATCCTCACCGTCTTGTTTGAGGATGGGTTCGGGCATCAGCGGGATGACTTCGCGGCGTCCGGGACACACCAGCGAAGCCCCCAGCAGTTGATGGTGATAGACTCGTTCCCCGTTCCGTAGCGTCTTTTGCAGGCACTGTGAGCAGTGGATCTGGGTAGAAGAGAAGTATTCCGTGCCATCGAGGGCCACCAGGTAACAGCCGTCCAAGAAACGCATCTCTTCGAGGACTCTGCAGCGCGCGAGCTGCGCGGCAATGTTGCGGAATGCGGGTCGAATTGCCTCGTAGTGGACCGGATCGAGGACTTCCCGCATGCTGGTGTCGCAGGGGACGTGCCCGATGTGGAAGATCATTTCCAGGTTCTTCGCATCTTGCCTTCGCCGCTCGTCGAAGGCCAACAGGGAGGGTTCCTTCAGGGCGAACATGGCAAAGGCGCTCATCAGGGCATCGGTCAACGCAGGGGACGTCCTTGCCAGTCGGCTGGGAATATTCTCGAAGCTATGATGGACTTCTCGGTACAGCGCATCGGGACCGAGGTACTTGCGCGGGATGGGCGTCTTCGCCAAGGGTTCTATCTCCTCGCATTTCACAGAAAATGGTCTGCCAAAAGTTCATTATCCTCGCACCTGCCTTCTGCCCAAACCCATGTCCCCTATTTCCGCAAAATGCCTGCGCTGCTAGCATTGCTAGCTGCCCGGAAAACCACTGCCATTTCGACGCTGCTTAATAGCAAAACCTGTGCCGGGAATTGCTGGTCTCGCGTGGGCATTCACAACACAATCAACACGAGATGGTCCTATGGGGCGAGCGCGAAAGATACCGGGAAGCATCTGCACAATGGTTGTCGGCGCCTTTCTGGCCGTCGCGGGTCCCGTGCTGGGAGTGCTCGGCGCGATGATCGGAATGGTAGGGGCCATGGACGGGAACGCAGAGGTGCAACAGATCACGGAACGCGTCTCCGCGGCATGGCGTACTGCCGCCAC
>PWXP01000231.1 GCA_003561895.1 Planctomycetaceae bacterium
CAACGTTTTTGAGTGGTGCCAGGATCATTATCACAGCAGTTACACAAATGCGCCTGGGGATGGTAAGGCCTGGGTGTCTGAGGATGAAGGTGCACGTCGCATCATTCGCGGCGGTTCGTGGAACCACTTTCCGAGGATCTGCCGGTCTGCCTATCGCGGCAACGACTTTCCCGACGACCGCAACCACCTTATTGGTTTTCGGGTTGTCTGTGGTGCCCCGGGGACTCTTGGTTGAGATAGGTTCGCCCTTTACCCTTTTTCCTCTTGCCCTCTACGGCGCGTAGCGCCTCGATTTTGCCCAACTGTCCCCCCTGCTCCCATGGAAACGACTCAAAACCTCCAGTCCCAGATCACAATCGATAAACGGCAAGGGCAAAACCAATGTTTCGACGAGATGCTCGGCGATTTGTCCTTGAGGGCGATGCGAATCCCCGGCGGTACTCTGACTATGGGCTCCCCCCCTGATGAATTAGAAAGGGCTGCTTGGGAAGGCCCCCAGCATGAAGTAAGCATTCAGCCTTTCTTCATGGGTAAGTATCTCGTTACTCAGGCCCAGTGGCGGTTTGTGGCAGGTCTGGAGCAACTTAACCGAGAGCTAGACCCTGACCCATACCGATACAAAGGCGACAACCGTCCTGTCGAGCAGGTGAGTTGGTATGAAGCGGTCGAGTTTTGCGATCGCCTTTCGCGTTATACAGGCCGAGACTACCGTCTGCCTACCGAAGCCGAATGGGAATATGCCTGCCGAGCAGGCACAACAACGCCATTTCATTTTGGAGAAACGATTACTACTGAGTTGGCTAATTATCGGGGAGCCGATCAGAAAATAGGAGACACGGTTTATCCAGGTAACTATGGCTCAGGTCTAAAGGGTGAGCATCGAGAAAAAACGACCACTGTTGATCGTTTTGATGTTGCTAATGCCTTTGGATTGGTAGATATGCACGGCAATGTTTGGGAATGGTGCCAGGATCACTGGCATGACAGTTATGAAGGTGCGCCTGAGGATGGTAGCGCCTGGCTGTCTGAGAACAAAGGGGCATCGAGGGTTATACGCGGCGGATCGTGGAACAATGTTCCGAGGAACTGCCGGTCTGCCTTTCGCGACTTCGACTATCCCATCGACCACTACAACTCTTTTGGTTTTCGGGTTGTCTGTGGTGCCCCGTAGACGCGGAGCGGCTTCCCACAGGTGGGCTCTTTAGCTTCCCACAGGTGGGCTTTGGCCTATACCCTTTTGCAATTTTGCTCTCGACAGATAAAAACACTGGATTAGGTTTCCAGATTTATCACCTCACCACCGGCAATTCTCCCCACCGAGTTGTAAACCCTGATGACCTCAACCCCGATCGCATCTGCCATTCCTTCTCAATTCCCTCTGCCGCACAGAACACCGTCCCCGCCCCAAACTGCTGATTCAGGCTATCCACCGTTCGCATTAACGCCCCCCGCCGCTCCTGCTGGGCCGGGGCACTGAACAGATCCCCCTGCACCACAGAGGCCGGGCCTAACTCCGTCAGCAGTACCCCAGCTTTCTTGTACTGGTAACCCGGTCGATACAACCGCTCCACAGCTCTCAGCGCTGCCTGCACCAGCGTCAACGTGTCATTTGCCGGTTGGGGCAGCTGCACCACCGCCGAGTTGGCATACTGCGGTTCATCTGGCTTAAACCGATTGGTGGTGATAAAGACCGTCACCACACCAGCTGTTAGCCCATCTCGCCTGACCTTGGCCGCCGCCCGAGCCCCATAGGTGGCCACCGCCTCTTTGAGTTCACCCAGCGACTCTATTGGCCTGCCAAACGACCGCGACACACAGCAGCTCTTGCGGGGGGCTGGGCACAGCTCCAGTGGTAGGCAGGGGATTCCCCGCAGCTCCTGCACCAGGCGCACCCCGACGATGCCCATCAGCTGCTGAACCCAGGGCAGCTCCACATCCCGCAGCTGTAACGCCGTCAGAATGCCGTGCTGCTGCAGGCGATCGCTGAGCCGGTGACCAATACCCCAGATCTCCCCCACGGGCAAATCGGCCAGCGCCGGTGAGGGGTCCGTCAGCACACAGACGCCAGATCCCTGCTTGGCCAGATGGTTAGCCACCTTGGCCAGGGTTTTGGTGGTGGCCACCCCCACTGATACCGGGATGCCAGTCCATTGCTGTACTGTCTGCCGCAGCTGCTGGGCAACGGCCTCCCCATCCCCCGAGAGCCCTAGAAAGGCTTCATCAATGGAGTACACCTCCAACTCTGGGCTGAACTGCTCTAGGGTTTGCATCACCCGCTGGGAGAGGTCGCCATAGAGGGTGTAGTTGGAGGAGTAGACCTGGATCTGGTGGGCCTGGATGAGATCTCGCACCTGAAAGATCGGCGTACCCATCGGAATGCCGAGGGCCTTCACCTCATTCGACCTGGCCACAATGTTGCCGTTATTGTTAGACAGCACCACCATTGGGGCCTGACCCAGTTGTGGAGGATTTGCCGGGCATCTAAGGCCCTCTGCACCCCACAACGAATAGGGTGGAACCACAGGTGTCTAGGGAG
>PWXP01000505.1 GCA_003561895.1 Planctomycetaceae bacterium
CTCATGACCACCGACCCGGGCGACCTGGTCTTCGACCCGACGTGCGGGTCGGGCACGACCGCGTACGTGGCGGAGCAGTGGGGACGGCGGTGGATCACGTGCGATACGTCGCGCGTGGCGCTGACGCTGGCCAAGCAGCGGCTGATGACCGCGCTGTTCGACTACTACAAACTGGCCCATCCGGCCGAGGGCGTCGACAGCGGCTTCCTCTACAAGACCGTGCCGCACGTCACGCTCAAGTCGATCGCCAACAACCCGGAAATCCGCGAGGGGATGACCCGCGAGGAAATCGACCGGGCCATCGCCCGCTATGCCGACCAGGAGACTCTGTACGACCAGCCGGAGATGGACAAGTCGAAGGCGCGGGTTTCCGGCCCGTTCACCGTCGAGGCGGTGCCGGCGCCGGCCGTGCGGCCCATTGCGGAAATCGTCACCGAGGCCCGCCCCGTGAGCCTGGCCGATCAGGCCCAACTGCCGGGGCTGGAGAACCTCGACCTGCAGGAGCGCATCGAGTTCACCGAAGACGTGTCGGTGGCCCGGTACGGCGAGACGGTGCGCCAGCGCCAGTGGCGCGACGAGTTGATGGCCTGCGGCGTTCGCGGCAAGGGCGGGCAGCGGATCGAGTTCGCCCGGCTCGAACCGCTCGGCGCAACGCGCTGGCTACAGTGCGAGGGGGAGACCAAGCCCTCACCCCAGCCCTCTCCCGGAGGGAGAGGGGGCAAAGACCCTCACCCCAGCCCTCTCCCGGAGGGAGAGGGGGCAAAGACCCTCACCCCGGCCCTCTCCCAGAGGGAGAGGGAGAAACATGCTCGGAGCGGGTGGTCGTTTCCTTCGGCCCGGAGCATGCGCCCCTGGAGCAGCGGCAGGTGGAACTGGCCCTGGAGGAGGCCGGCACGCTCCGGCCCGCGCCCAAGCTGCTCGTCTTCGCCGCCTTCCAGTTCGACCCCGAGGCCGCCAAGGACATCGACGCGACGAATTGGCCCGGCGTTACGCTGCTGAAGGTGCAAATGAACACCGACCTGTTGACCGACGACCTCAAGAAGAAGCGCGCCAGCAACGAATCGTACTGGCTCATGGGCCAGCCGGACGTGGCAGTGGTCAGTGAGCAGTGGATAGTGCATAGTAAGAAAGGATTGGTGCCGTATGACGTCCTTGCAAAGCTATCGGGAGCTAATAGTCTGGCAGAAATCAATGGCCTTGGCCGAGACGATTTATCGTCTCTCATCGCAATTGCCGAAAGAAGAGACCTATGGGCTGCGGTCGCAACTGACCAGGGCGGCCGTGTCGATTCCGGCAAACATCGCGGAAGGGCAGGCGAGGCACGGCACCGGGGAGTTCCTGCACTTCCTGGGTGTGGCCCGGGGCTCCCTGGCCGAATTGGAGACGCTGCTGATTTTGTGCGGGAACTTGAAACGGTTGCCCCAAGAGAACGTGGAAAGCACCTTGACCGACTGCGCCGAAGTCGGGAGATTGCTGACCGGGCTCGTGAAATCGCTGCGACGCTGACCGGCCAACTATCCACGATCCACTATTCACAAGTCACTGTCCACGGCTTCGACTACTACAACCCGCGCACGGGGCGAATCGAGTCGGGCGACACGACGAAAATCGCTCTCTGGATGCTCGACACCGACTACGACGGCCGCAGCCTGTACCCCCGGCAGGTCTTCTTTCCCATGTCGGGCGCGAAGGACGGCTGGTCGCGCCTGGCCCGCAACCTCAAGGCCGAGATTGACGACGAGCTGATCGAAGCCTACCGCGGCACCGTCTCGCTTCCGTTCGAGCCCGGCCCGTACGGGCGCGTGGCGGTCAAGATCGTGGACGACCGGGGGATTGAGAGTTTGAAGATTGTGGAGATTGTATGAGGCTAGCCATGGATGCGAACAAACTGATTGACGCCCTGGGCTACTCGGGTTCACCCAATTTCCTGACACCGGGCGGCGACCACCCATTCCACGTCGCGGCCGATTTCGGCCACATCTTCCAGCGCGCTCAGGAACCGTGCAAGTTGCAAGGCGTGTACACGCTGCGTCACCCCGAGGAAACCGGACGCGACACGGTGGTGCCCGTCGTATACGTTTGCGAGGCTTCCGACGAACGGGAAGCCGAGCAGATTCATCGAATCGTTTGGAACCAGAACGCCGTCCCGTTCTTGCTGGTCACGGCGCCGGACACGATTCGCCTGTATTCGGGTTTCCGGTACGACCGGCCAAGGCCCGGAGTTGCCCCGGCCGCAACGGGCCTGCTCAAGGCGGTAGCCGATATGAAGGCTGCGCTCACGGCGCTCGAGGCGTTCCGTGCCGAACGCATTGACGACGGCACGCTTTGGGACAAGTGGGGAAACCGGGTCACGCCCCGCACGAAGGTCGACTGGCGGTTGCTCGCGTCGTTGAACGAGTTGGACGGCTGGCTTCAAGACAACGGACTCGACGATCCCGAGGTGTCGCACTCGCTCATCGGCAAGTACGTGTACCTGAACTACTTGCGCGAGCGGGAGATTCTTTCCGACCTTTGGCTTGAGGAATGGGGGCTTGA
>PWXP01000163.1 GCA_003561895.1 Planctomycetaceae bacterium
CACCCGCGAGACTATCCGACCACCGACGCCAACTACGAGTTCGCCCGGCTCGTCGAACAGCGCAGCGAGGGGCGCATCCGCATCGAGGTGTATCACAGCTCGCAACTCGGCGAGGAACGGGGAGTGATCGAGCAGGTGCAGTTCGGGGCCATCGACATGACGCGGGTGAGCGTTTCGCCCCTGGCCTCCTTCGTGCCCGAGTTGGACGCGCTGCAAATGCCGTTTCTCTACGACGGCGGTGACCACATGTGGGAGGTGCTGCGCAGCGAGGTGGGCCGGGAGATGCTCGACGCGCTCGAGCAGGCGGATTTCGTCGGGCTGAACTACTACGACAGCGGCGCGCGGAGCTTCTACAACACCCGCCGTGAAATCCGGCACCCCGACGACATGGCCGGCATGCAGATTCGCGTGCAGGAGAGCCGGTTGATGATGGACCTGGTGCAGGCGCTGGGGGCCGTGCCCACCCCCATGCCGTTCGGCGAGGTATACAGCGCGTTGCAGACGGGCGTGATCGACGGGGCGGAGAACAACTGGCCCAGCTTTTATTCCACGAGCCACTACGAAGTCGCCCCCTATTTCAGCGTCAACGAACACAGCCGGGTGCCCGAGGTGACCATCATGAGCCGGCCGGCCATGGACCGGCTCAGCGAGGAGGACCGGCAGTTGATCCGCGAAGCGGCCTGGGACGCCATGGATTACCAGATCGAGCGTTGGAACGCCTTCGAGGCCGAGGCCGAACAGCGCATTCGCGACGCCGGCGTTACCGTCACGGATCGGGAAGACGTGGACGTGGACGCCTTCCGAAAGCGGGTGCAACCCTTGTACGACAAGCTGCCGGAGAATCAGCGAGGCATCGTCGAGCGCATCCGCGCCATGGCGGCGGGGCCGCCGGCCGAGGGGCGTTGAGGGCGGGTAACCGTTCACGGGCCGGCCGGGGACTGGTCCATTTTTCGGCCAACCGACGCTATTTTCAGGGAACGACGACGGCCGAAAAATGGACCTGTCCCCTTCCCGGCCGAAGGGGGCAGTCCCCCGTGAACGATGACGAGGCCGGCGACGCACGAGGAACAGCCGCGCATGACGAACTGGGTACGGACCACAGCACGCATGCTGGCCGATGGAATCCGGTTGGGGTTCAACTGGATGTTCATCGGGGCGATTTGGTTTGCGCAGTTGCTGATCGTCGCCCTCGTGGCGATCATCGCCGTCCACGTGTTCATGCGCTACGCACTCGGCGGAGGCCTCCGCTGGGCCGAGGAGGTGGCGCTCATCCTCGTCGTCTGGTTCACCTTCATCGCCATGGCCCTCGGCGTGAAAAAGGACCTGCACGTCGGCATCGACGTCCTGCCCAAGCGCCTGCCGGGGTGGACGGGTACGGCGCTGTTCAAGCTCCGGGCCTTGGTCATCCTGGCCGTGGCCCTGGTGCTGGTCTATTACGGCCGCGGCCTGGTTCGGGTGGGCATGCGATCGACCCTGCCCGCCACCGGCGCGCCGCGGGCGATCGAGTATCTGGCCATGCCGGTGGCCGGGGGGCTCATGCTGTACGACAGCTTCATGGACCTCTGCGGCTTCGACAAGAAGGATGGATACATCGACGCGCGGATTGTCCGCGGCGGCGAGGAGGAGGATTCATGACGGTGGAAACCATCGCGGCGCTGCTGTTGATTGGTTCTTTCGGCGTCTTGTTGGTCCTGCGCGTCCCCATCACGTTCGCGCTGGCGCTGGCGTCCGCCGCCACTGCGTTTTACCTGGGGCGTCCTATGATGACCGTCGTGCACGACATGTACTCCGGCATCCATTCGTTCTCCCTGCTGGCGATTCCGTTTTTCATTCTCGCCGGGCAGATCATGGGCCAGGGCGGCATCTCGCAGCGGATGATCGATTTCTCCAACCTTATCGTGGGTCGCGCCCGCGGCGGCCTCGCCCAGGTCAACGTGTTGGCCAGCATGTTCTTCGGCGGGATTTCCGGGTCGGCGGTGGCCGACGTGTCGTCGATCGGCAGCATCATGATGCCCATGATGAAAAAGAAAGGGTACGATGCCGATTACTCGGTGGCGGTTACGGTCACCAGCGCGTGCCAGGGCATCATCATCCCGCCCAGCCATAACATGATCATCTACTCGCTGGCCGCCGGCGGCGTGTCCATCGGGAGCCTTTTCCTGGCGGGCATCGTGCCCGGCGTCATTCTGGGCCTGAGCCTCATGGCGGTCAGTTACGCCATCGCCGTCCGCCGCGGTTACCCGCGGGAGCGGAGCTATTCGCTCGCCGAGAGCCTGAAGATCGCCGCGAACGCCTTTCTCGGCCTGATGACGGCCGTGATCATCGTCGGCGGCGTGGTCAGCGGCGTGTTCACCGCCACCGAGTCGGCGGCCATCGCCTGCGTCTATGCGTTCGTGGTCACGTTTTTCTGGTATCGCGAAGTCCCGCTGAAGCGATTCCTCGGCATTCTCTACGCCACGCTCAAGACGCTCGCGATGGTGATGAGCCTCATCGCCTCGGCGGAGGCATTCGGCCGTCTCCTTGCCTACCTGCGCATCCCCGCCCTCATAACCGACGGGCTTCTGTCCGTCACTGAGAACCCCGTCCTCCTGCTGTTGTTGGTCAACCTCATGCTGCTGCTCTTGGGCATGATCATGGACATGGCCCCGCTCATTCTGATCACCACGCCCATCCTGTACCCCGTCGTGGTCGGCGAACTGGGCATGCATCCGGTCCAGTTCGGCATCTTGCTGATGCTGAACCTGGGTATCGGGCTGTGCACGCCGCCGGTCGGCTCGGCGCTGTTCGTCGGCTCGGCGGTCGCCCGCATCCGCATCGAGGACGCCACGCGGGCCATGCTGCCCTTCTACCTCGTCATGCTCGTGGTGCTCCTGCTGGTGACGTTCGTCTCGGGGGTGACCCTTTGGGTCCCGGAGCGGCTCATGGGCGGCTGACGAGCAGCAGGGTCGGGCTTCCTGTGCAGATCAACTCTCCGGAACGAGGGTGGCCACGGGGCGCGATTTGCTGTACCATGGGGCTTTGCGACCAGAGCGCCCGTCTCGCGGGCCACCATTCGGGGGCT
The DNA here is from genome assembly GCA_003561895.1 of Planctomycetaceae bacterium. Classification (GTDB taxonomy): domain Bacteria; phylum Planctomycetota; class Planctomycetia; order Pirellulales; family Thermoguttaceae; genus PWXP01. The sequence goes on from PWXP01000163.1 coordinate 3,062, forward strand.
CCTGGCCGCCGTGCCGGACGGCTGCCTGTGCGTGTTCGACGTGAACCTGCGGCAGCGGTTCTACAGCCGCGATGTGATCCGCCGGGGCCTGCAGGCGGCCGACGTGGTGAAGCTCAACGACGAGGAACTTCCGGTCATCGCCCGGCTGCTGAAGGTACCCGGCAACAACCAGGAGGCCTGGATGGCCGTCCTGGTGCGCGAGTACGCCAACCGCGTGGCCGCCTACGTGTGCGGCCAGGCGGGCGTCACGCCCCGATTGCCCGACGATTTCGCGGCACTGTTTCGCCCATGAACTACTTCGCGCACGCCTTGCCGTTTCTCGACCAGCCGTGGTTTGCGGCGTCCACGGGGATACCCGACTGGCTGACCGTGTGCGATCGGCAGGTGCGTCTGCGCTCGAAGCATGCGGCCGTGTACCTCGGCCACGCCGACGCCATGGTGGCCGCGGTGGCCGGGGGGGTGGTTCAGCACCTGCGCGACGACGCCCGGTTCCACGGAACGCGGGCGTTCGTTACCACGTGGCTCGAATTGACGGCCGCCGCCCGCGAGGTCCTCGATGGCGAGCGCGGTTTCCGCCCCAGTTTCCTTGGGCACCTGCTCACCGAGGTGCTGCTCGACGCGGCCCTGATTGCCGAGCGGCCGGCGGCCCTTCGCCGGTACTACACGGCGTTGGAAGAGGTGGCCCCGGAGCGGATTGAAGCGGCCGTGAACCGGATGGCGCCGCGTCCGGCCTCGCGCCTCGCGGCGCTGATCGAGGGATTTCGGCGGGCGCGGGTATTGTCGGATTACGCAGAAGATGGCACACTGATGGTTCGGTTGAACCAGATTATGGTTCGGGTGGGGTGCCCCACACTACCCGAAGGCTTCACCTGCATCCTGCCCGACGCCCGCCGGCTGGTGGCCGGCCGCCAGGACACGTTGCTCAGCCTGCCGGAGGAGGGGTAGCCCCCTTCGGCGTCCTGTATTCGAGGACCGGTGTTTGATGTTCATCACGTACACCCATTTGCGGCCGCGGGCCGTGGTTAGGAGGAACGAATGCGTTTTGGAATGAACCTGTTTCTTTGGGCCGACACGCTCACCGGCGACGTCTTGCCGTTGTTGGAAGACATTAAGCAGATGGGCTTCGACGCGGTGGAGGTCCCCATGTTCGAGAGCGACACGGCGAAGTACGCCAAGTGGAGCAAGCATTTCGACAACATCGGCCTCGCTCGGACCGGGTGCGTGGTCCGCGGCGAAGCCGATAACCCGATGAGTTCCGATCCGGTCGTCCGCCGCAAAGGCATCGACGCGAACAAGGTGGCCCTGGATTGCTGCCAGGCGGCCGGCGTGGAGACCCTCGTAGGGCCGTACCACTCGGCATTGGGGTACTTTTCGGGGCGGGGACCCACCCGCGACGAGTGGAAGTGGGCTGTGGAAAGCATGCGGGAGGTGGCCGAACACGCCGAGACGTGCGGTGTGAACCTGGCCCTGGAATATCTCAACCGCTTCGAGTGCTACCTGTTGAACACCGCGGCCGACCTGGCCCGCTTCTGCAACGACGTGGACCACCCCCGGTGCAAGGCCATGTACGACACCTTCCACGCGCACATCGAGGAGAAGAGCGTCGCCGACGCCATTCGCGCGCTGAAGGACCACCTCATTCACGTCCACATTTCCGAGAACGACCGGAGCACCCCCGGCACTGGCAACGTCCGCTGGGCCGAGAACTTTGACACGCTGCACGAGATCGGGTACGAGAACATGATGGTGGTCGAGGCGTTCGGGCTGGCGTTGGAGAACCTCGTTGCCGCCACGAAGATCTGGCGCCGCATGTATCCCTCGGAAATGCAGTTGGCCGCCGACGCGCTGAAGTTCATGAAGCAGGAGGTGGCCCAGCGCTGGCAGGCATGAGTCGTTCGCCGCAGGATCGGTTCGATCCGCCCTCGCAACCGGGGATTTCGCTGGAGGCGCTCACCGAGGCGTTTGCGCAGGCGATGGGGACGTTCCCGGCCCATAGGGAGAGCCCCGATTCGGGACCTGCCGACGGTGTCGGCGAGAAAGCCGCCGAGTTGACCTGCGCCAAGGAGGCTGCGGCAGACGATGCTGTGTGCCCGGTTTGCCCGCGGTCGATTCTCGAAGCGATGCTGTTCGTGGGGCGTCGTGACGGCGGTCCGCTTCGGGTGGAGGAGTTGGCCGAACCGGTGCGCGGCGTCGAGCCCGGCGAAATTCCCGCCCTGGTCGACGAGTTGAACCGGCGGTACCGGGCCCACGGCTGCCCGTACGAAATCCAAAGCGAGCAGGGCGGCTACCGGCTGGCGCTGCGGCGGCCGTTCCACTCGCTGCGCGACCGGTTCTACGGCCGGGTTCGGGAGGCCCGCCTGTCGCGAGCGGCCATCGACGTGCTGGCGATCGTCGCGTACGAGCAGCCGCTGACGGCCGAGCAGATTGGACGGTTGCGGGGCAAGTCCAGCGGGCACGTCATTAGTCAGCTCGTGCGGCGCAGACTGCTGCGCATCGAGCGTCCGCAAACCGGGCCCCGCACTGCTCAATACCACACCACAGATCGGTTTTTGCGGCTTTTCGGCCTCGAAGACCTCGACGACCTCCCCCGCAGCGAGGAGTTGGACCGATAGCCGCCGTGGGACCCGGCCCCTTGGCGGCCGGCGGGCTGTTGCGGAATGCCGTTTCAGCCACGCGGCCAACCTGGGGGTAACGGCAGGGGGTGTCCGACGTCGAGGGTGCTTGCCGTGCCTCGCCGCACCGGGTCGACACGCTTGCGGTTTCCCCAGAGACCCCTACACAGCGTGGTACAGCCCGGCCCACACGCCCCCCGGTTGTCGCCGTTTGGGAGCGTGGTAGAATTGACGTTTTGACGTTGAGCCCGCGGCCGTTTCGCGGAGGCCCGCTTTCGCGGCGAACGCCGGTGGTGCGGCGGGCAACCCTTGTAAGCCCGTGGCGCCAGGCATGTTCGGCCGGGCCGGGCGGCGTTCAGTGCCGTCTTGGCCGGTCGTGCTAAACAAGGAGAATAGGCAGGATATGGTGCGTTCGGATTTTGATCTTCACGGAAAAGTCACCGTTATTACGGGCGCTTCGTCCGGGATCGGAACCGCTATAGCCCGCCGATTCGCTGCCGCTGGAAGCCACATCGTGCTGGCCGCCCGGCGCGAACTGAAGCTGCAAGAACTCGCCGATGCACTTCGCGAGGGGGGTTCGGATCCCCTTACATGCACAGCGGATGTGACCAACTATCAGCAGGTCGAAGGACTCATCGCCGCCGCGATCGGCCGGTTCGGCCAAGTCGATATCCTGGTGAACAACGCCGGCAACGCGCTGGCGAGGACGGTGGCCGAGTCGGCGCCCGGCGACCTCGACTTCCAAATCGACGCCAATTTGAAGGGCGTCTGCTACGGGTGCCGAGCCGTGGTGCCGCACATGATCGAGCGGCGGCAGGGGCAGATCATCAACCTGGGTTCGATCTGCTCGCTGCGGCATTTCCCCAATTACGCGGCGTACGTGGCCGCCAAGTGGGGTGTGCTCGGCTTCAGCCGCTCGCTGTATGAGGAAGTTCGCGAGTTCGGCATTCGGGTGAACGTGCTGTGCCCGGCAGCGGTCAATACACCGTGGGCCGATCTGGCCGGCGCCGAGTTGCCCTGGCCGCAGGAGGAGCGCCTGCAGCCGGAAGACCTCGCCGAGATGGCGCTGTTCTGCGTGGCTGCGCCCGCCCGTGTGCAAATCGACACCATGGTCGCATGGCCTATTTGCGAGCCGACCATTTAGCGGGTTGCGGCGCCACGGGCCGAGGCGCGGGCGCCGAGGGCGCCACCGGGAGGAGCCGTGTATTGGGGCGCGATTCTCCGAGTGGTCGTTTTCCTCGACCCGGCCAGTCGAGCCGCTAAAGAGCCTTTCCGACTCGGAGAGTCGGGCAACCGCACCCTTGGAGGACCGAATGAACTTCAACACAACGCCCGAGCAATCGATTGATCCGATGACGATTGCGCGCACGGCCCGCGAAGCTTTTCAAGTGCTGGCCCTGGCGCCGACGGAACAGAAGAATAGGGCGCTTCGGGCGATGGCCGACCGCCTGGAACAGGACCGCGAGGACCTGATTGCGGCCAACGCGGCCGACCTGGCCGCCGCCCGCGAGGGCGGCGTTGCGGAGAACCTCGTCAAACGGCTGCGGTTCGGCGATGAGAAGATCACCGGCCGAATCGGATCGTTGCGGAAGATCGCCGCCCTGCCCGACCCGGTTGGGCAGACCCTCCGGGCCGAGCGGCGGCCGAACGGGCTGGAGGTCGCCCGGGTGCGGGTGCCGCTGGGCGTGGTGCTGAACGTGTTCGAGGCGCGCCCGCACGTGACGGTCAACGCCGGCGCCTTCTGCCTGAAGGCCGGCAACGCGGCCATTTTGCGGGGCGGTTCGGAAGCGCGGCGGTGCAACGCCCTGCTCGGGCGGTTCTGGCGCGACGCGCTGGCCGAAGCCGGTCTGCCGCCCGGCGCCGTGCAGGTGATTGCCGGTTCGCACGAAACGGTCCACGAACTGCTCGCGCTCGACCGGTGGATCGACTTGGTCATCCCCCGCGGGGGCAAGAGCCTGGTGGAGGCCGTCGCGCGGCAGTCGCGCATCCCGGTGGTCAAGCACTTCGAAGGCGTATGCCATGTCTATCTCGACGAGCAGTTCGAACTGGACGAGGCCATCGGCGTGGCGCTCGACTCGAAGTGCCTCATGCCCGAGGTGTGCAACGCCATGGAAACGCTGCTCGTTTCCGAGGCGTGCCGGGAACACCTCCCGGCCATCGTCGAGGCGTTTCGGGGCGAAGGCGTTTCCGTGCGGGGCTGCCCGCGCACGCGAGAAGCGGTTGCCGGCGTCGAGGCGGCCGGCGATGACGACTGGCGCACCGAGTACCTCGACCTGGTCGTCTCGATTCGCGTGGTGCCGGGCGTCGACGCGGCGATCGACCACGTTAACCGGTTTGGATCGCACCATACCGACGTGATCGTCACCGGCCGGCTGGCCGCCGCCGAATGGTTCACCGAACGCGTCGATTCGGGCGTGGTGCTGGTGAATGCGTCGACGATGTTCTGCGACGGCGAGTCGTTGGGGATGGGCGCGGAGATCGGCATCTCGACCGACCGCCTTCACGCCCGAGGCCCCATGGGGCTCGAGGAACTCACGACGTACAAGTTCATCATCCGCGGCCGCGGCCACATCATGGGCCCGCCGCGCACAAGAAAGACGCGCGTAGGGTGGTTTCGGACGCGGTAGCGGCCGGGTTCACCCACGCGCCTTGTCAAAACTCATATTCCAGCGACCGAAAAGCCCCCAACGAAACCATGTCACAACGTATCCGCGATCAATTCATCGAGCAATTCCACCGCGCCCTGGCCGGGCGCCGCGACGACGGCCGCCGGATCGGGGCGGAACTGAAGTTCCCACTCGTCAACCACGACGGTTCCGCCGCGGGCCGCGCGACGGTCGACGCGCTCTGGTCGTACCTGGCCGAGCGGGGCTGGTGCCCCGTGACCGACGCCGGTACCGGGCGGGTGGTCGGCTGCACGCGGCCGGGTGAGCAGAACGATCACGTGGCCGGTTGCGAGACGGGCTACTGCAAGACCGAGTTCTCGCTCGCCCACGTGGCCGACTTGAACGAACTCGAACGCCTGGTCGAATCGCTCCGCGCCGACTTGGCGCCGTTCGCCAAAACGCACGAGGTGCGTTTCCTGGGCTACGGCATCCACCCGGTTACGGCGCCCGGCAAGGCCCTGGTGCTCAAGAAGGTTCGCGCCTCGGTGTGGGACCGGGCGGTGCCGTCGAACCGGTGCATCGTCAAGGAGGACGGCGACGACGTGCATTTGTTCACCGTAAACGCCGGCAGCCACGTTCACCTGAGCGTCGGCATGGAGGAGGCGGTTCGGGCGGTGAACGTGCTGTGCGGGCTGGCCGGCCCGCAAATCGCGCTGGCGGCCCACTCGAACGTTTGGCGGGGCGCCCTTGACGCACAATACAAGGCCGTCTCGGAGGTGCTGTGGGACTGGTGGGCGCCGGCCCGCGAGCGCAGCGGGGTGCCGCTCGAGCCGTTCACGTCGCTGGCGCACTACGCCGACTGCATCGCCCGGATGCGGCCCATCTACGCCAAGCGGGACGGCGCGCCGATCGTCCTGACCGGCTACGGCACGTTCGCCGAGTATTACGGCCTTTCTGCGGCCGAGGGGCGCGACCTGGAGGGCCGGCCGGTGCCGATCATTCCAGCCCCGGAGGACCTCGATCTGCACAACTCATGCTACTGGTACACGGCCCGAATTTCTCGGTATTTCACCGTCGAGAACCGGGTGTTTGACCAGCAGCCGCCCGGTGCCCTGCTGGCCCCGGCGGCGCTCAGCCTCGGCCTGGTCTCGGCGCTCGATGAGGCCGAGGAGCAGTTGGGCCAATACGGATGGGACAGCCTGCGCGCCGCGCGGGAGAGCGCCTGCCGCGATGCCCTGGCCGGCCAACTCGACGGGGGGCCCTTGACCGACGCGGTGCGCGACATGCTGGCCGTCGCCCGCGACGGGCTCCGGCGGCGCCGGCTTGGCGAAGAGCGTTTCCTGGAACCGCTCGAGCAACGATTACAAACCGGCCGCTGCCCGGCCGACGACGTGGCCGACCAGTTCACGGCGGGCGGCATGGAGGCCTTGATGGAAACGAGGAGTATTTGATAGCTTTGTTGGAGTTCACGCTTTAGCGTGTTGGGAACACCGCATCGCGATCGTTCACACGCTGAAGCGTGAACTCCAACTGTTGACTACGGTCCTTTCCTTAACGTGTTGGGAACACCGCATCGCGATCGTTCACACGCTGAAGCG
>PWXP01000379.1 GCA_003561895.1 Planctomycetaceae bacterium
CGGCAGAATGCAACTCTTGTTCCTTCCATTAGAGCAACCCGACCGTGCGGTGGAATGGGGGGTACCGGTGCAAGGTTGCGCCGGTCGCTGTGGCGTCCCGTCCGTCTTGGCACCGGCCGCTACCTCCACCGAATGGAAGCAAAATCGCGACAAATTGCGGTGGCAGTGCGACACCCTGTCGCGGCGGGGGCGCTTCGGCGGCACATGCTTCGGACGCGCCCAGAAATAAACGGGAATGATGGACTAACATCGACGATTAGCGGCTCGGTTTCGGCGCGGAACCGGGCCTGGAACCGACTTGCCCCCTATAGGGGGCTCCGCGCGCGGTATCTGCGGTGCCGTCGTTCGTTTGCGCTGGGCCGGATTTCACGATGGGGATATTTCGATCCGTGGACAACCGTGCAGGCTTGTGCAGTTGATGACGTTGCCGTGGGGCCGTATAATCGGAATGGTAGTGGCAGGAGAGGAGTGCGATGGACGGTGCCCAGCCGACGGCGAAAACCTGGTTCATCCGGATAGCCCCGGGAGAAGCGCAGATCCGCTGTGCATTCCGTCGCGTGAAGAGCCGGATTGTCCGGTTCACCGTGCAATTGGAAATCTTTCACCGCGAGAAGTGGGTCCCCATTGTGCGTTACGACAATGCCCATGGCTTCTGCCATTGCGATACTTTGCACCCGGACGGCAGTCAAGAGAAGGACGGGCTCTTTGCCGGAGACGCGAACGAAACGTTCACCTACGTCATTGAAGACCTGCGAAGGAATTGGAAAGCATATCAGGTAAGATATTTGGAAGAGGCAAAATGATGATTGGTGCGCGCGAGTATGCCGACAAGCAATTGGAACTCGCTGCCGAGTTTGGCAAGTTCCTGTTTGAGCACCCCGATCTTGAGGATGACGTTCCGGAAGACGCGTTCGTTTACTTCGACATTCCGGGCGAGACCGAGTTCAACCGTTACAGCCGCGAGTTAGCCGAACGGCAACAACGAGAGGAAGGTGTACCCGTTGTCCTCGTCCGCGTAAAAGGCTTGGCACCGCCCCAAGGCTCTCGGCTCATTGAACCCGTCATCGAGCCGGCTGTCCCCTTCACCTGAGGTCTTGAAGTCCGATAAACGAGTCGGAGTCCAAGTTCTAGCAGGGATTATTCATGTAGGGTGGGGCGAGGTCGCGGAAATCCTTGGTGGGACTGCGCAAGCCACGCTTACCCCATTTGCACGTCGTGCGCCGGAACTGCGCCCGGGCGAACGACCGAAGTCCCACCACGGTCTTGGCTTGCTTGTCACCACCCTACATCGTCACGAATAATCCGGGCTAGCATGCCGGATTCCGGGGACGCGGGGTTCGCACGTTAAAGCGTGAACTCCAACAATGCGACACGGTGGCTGCCACAAGCCCGTTCCCGCACCCGGCGGCCACTGCGGTCACGAAACATGTTAACCGCCTCCCCCCGGTCCCCCGACGACAATCACCGCCGGGGGGCGGATCTGACCGCGCCGGGCCGCGCGACCGACTTCATCGAGCCGGTAGCGCCGGACCTGCTCGTTCGGGTGCGTACAACGGCGCACCACGGTAACATGCGTGTCGGGCGAGAGACTGCGGTCGATCAGCGCCTGACTCCATATAGGCGCGCTGGTAACCCCCATGTAGAAGATGAGCGGGCCGGGAAAGTCGGCCAGGGTGCCGTAGTCGAGGGGAGCGCCGCTCTTGCCGGGCCGCTGGTGGCCGGTCACAAGTGCCAAGGCGGAGCCGCCGTCGGCGTGTGTGGCCAGTCCGGCGGTAATGCCCGGGATAATCTGGTACGCCACGCCGGCGGCCCGCAGTGCGGCCAGTTCGTCGGCGGTTCGAGCGAAGATGGTCGGATCGCCGCCCTTCAGCCGCACCACCACCCGGCCGGCCCGGGCCGCTTCGATCATCCGGGCGTTGACCTCGGCCTGGGTCATCGTCCGCCCTGTGCGATGATGCCCCAGGCACACTCGATCGGCGGCCTGTGGCGCATGGTCGAGCAGCGCAGGGTTGGCCAGATAGTCGTAGAGCACCAGGTCGGCGCGGGCGAGACACTCGGCGCCCCAGCGGGTGATCAGGCTCGGATCGCCCGGCCCCGCCCCCACCAGGTACACGGTCGCCGGCGCGGGCTGCATCAGAGTCCCATCCCCACGAATCCGCCGGACGAATCCGTCGCCTCGGCCAGGCGTTCCATCCGCTCAACCGTCTTCTGCAGGTCGCCGGCCGCAATGTAGCGGTCGAACTCGACCTGGACCGCCCGGCTCACCGTTTCCCGAAACCACTCGACCACCGGCGCGGTGATCCAGTCGCACACGTCGCGCGCCAGTTCGACCTCGAGGTCGCAGCTTTGCGCCCGGCGGTCGTCTGCATCGGTCAGCACGGTCCCTTGAAAGGCGAACTCCAGCATGCCGACGTTGGGGTCGTTGGTCAAGTGAAACACGCACCGCGCGTTGTACAGATAGAAGGTGTTGTGCGCGCCGTGCTTCCGGACGGCTTGCCGGACGCTCAAGGCCAGCGCCTCCTGCTCCGGCGGCGCGTCGGGCGGCGCGTCGAGCCGCGGCAGGGACCGCAACGGCAGACAGTCGAACTCGATTTGAACAAACTGGTTCACGGTGCCCTCCGGGTGTGGGGGATGCTGGAGTCGTGTTATATTGTAGGCGCGCCGGCCCACGGGGAAAACCAGGGGGAGAATGAGTGCTGGGTACTGGGTACTGGGTACTGGGTACTGGGTACTGGGTACTGGGTACTGGGTACTGGGTACTGGGTACTGGGGACTGGGGACTGGGGACTGGGGACTGGGCGTGCCGGAGGCGGCCGCCACGCGGGGCAAATGAGGGGAGCACACTACACGTTCGTAAGAACAGTCTTGGCGCGGGGTGATCGGGGGCATTGACATCCACGGGCAATTCGCCGAAAGTGGGGTGCGGAACGGAACGATTCACACGGGCGAAATGGGGGCAGAGCGGCACAAGGGATGGGCAGTCGAGCCGAGAGCAGTCATGAAAATAGCACGCCTTCAATTGCAGAACTTCCGCGGCGTTCGAGAGATGGACCTCGAACTCAATGCGGCACTCACGGTTCTTGTCGGCAAGAACGGCGCAGGGAAAACGACCATCCTCGACGCGCTGGCGCTGCCGCTGTCCGACGTCTTTCAACAGCCGCCGTTATGGAGGCGAAAGGAGCGGTCGGGCGTGAAGAACGGCGATATTTTTCACGGTGAGAAGTCTGCGAGAATCCGCATCTTCCTTCAACCAGTCGAAGAATCGGCAACGGCCGATTTCGATCTGACGATCACGCGGGACGCCGCGTCGGGCGTCGACGAACCGGCTCGGGTGGAACTCATCAAGAGCGGCCGGGTCCAGGCGATGGAGCAAAGGCTCCATGAGGACCCCACTACCGGCGGTTCGCTGCTGGCCATTCGATACGTTTCGCAGCGCCATGTGGGTCCAGAGAGCCAGAAGGCGCTTCTGCACGACCTCCTGACGCCGAAGTCGGCCTACACCGCGGCTCTGGATTGTGGAAAGGGCTGTCGGCAGTTTCTCAATTGGGTTCGAAGACGGCAGAACATCGAACTCCTTAAGCTCAAAGTGCCGTGGCATGAGGCACTTGAGATGCTGCGCAGGGATGAACGCCCGCGAGGAGCCGACCCACATCTCTTTGCCGTGCGAAGGGTCATCGGCCAGTTCATGGGAGCGAAGGCGCTGCATCGCGAAGAGAAGACGTTCTTGGTTTACAGGAACGGATTCCCGCTGTCGCTCCAGCAACTGTCCGACGGCGAACGCGGACTTCTCGCGCTGGTTGGCGACTTGACCCGGCGGCTGTCGGCCACTCACCCGCATTTGACTGAAAGCGATCGACTCCTGACCGAGGCCGAGGCGGTTGTCATGGTCGACGAGATCGAATTGCACCTGCATCCGTCCTGGCAGCGTGCAGTCGTCCCTCGACTGAAGAAGACCTTCCCGAACGTTCAGTTCATCCTCACGACTCATTCGCCCCAGGTGTTGGGCGAGATCGGCTCCGACGAAATTGTGTTGCTGGAAGAGACACCCGAGGGCATTCGCGACCGGCGTTTCGCGCGTGAAGTCCACGGCCTCTCGTCCGGTCAGATTCTGGAGACGCTCATGGAAACGCCGGAGAGAACGGTCCAGGTGGAGCAAGAGCTAAACGGGGCGTACGAAGCCATCGAGCGCGGCGATTTGCCGAAAGCAAAACAACTGCTTGCCAAGCTGACCGCACAGGCGAAGGACGTTCCGGAACTGCAACGCCTTTCCATGCGCATTCGCCGCAAGGAGGCGATCGGGCGATGAGGCACATCCGCAAGGGCGGCGAGCCGGTCGCGTTCACCGAATGGAAGACGCAGGGCGATGCGAACTGGAATCCGGTTTGGAAAGACTTCGATGGCCAGCCCATAAAACAAGTGGTCAAACAGGCGCTGCTGGCCGAGCAGGGTTACTTGTGCTGCTACTGCGAAGTGCGGACCGACGAAGATACCGGGCATATTGAGCACGTCGCGCCAAGGTGTACCCACCCCAACTTGCAGTTGGCCTATGAGAACGTGCTCTACTGCTGCGCCGAGACGCCCAAAGGGCAGCCCACAACCTGCGGCCACACCCGAGAGCCGGACGATCCGGTGCCCGTCTCGCCCCTGCAGCCCGACTGCGAGTCGCGGTTCCTCTACACCGAACTCGGGCAAATGCTCCCGCGGAACGAAGACGATTTCGACGCACGCGAGACCGTGCGAATTCTCAGGCTCAACGAGAAAATCCTACGCGACGCTCGAGCGGGAATGTATCAGGAGGTTAAGGAGGCGAAGGAAGAGTATTCGCCTGATGCGTTCGGGCGATGGATGGACCTTGAACTTCAGCGCGATGCAAACAACATGCTGACCCCGTTTTGGGGAACCAAGCGTTACGTGATGGAGACGATGCTCAAGCCCTGACGCCCGCCCACAAACCAAGAGGTCCCGCCATGCCGTCCACACCGCTTGCATTCCTCCTGGTAACATTCCTTGCTGCCGCTCCGTCGGCAGCGCTTGCCGATACTGCCCGAAACGACTTTCCGGATGAAGTCCGGGCCGCGCTCGGCCTGACCGCCGGCCAGCCGCAGCGCTGGACAGTCGTGTACGAAGGCGGGGCGTCGGAGGCGGCCCGGCGGCCCGAGGGGTACGGCGTCGACTACATGCTCACCGTTTCCGACGGCGTCAGCCGCTGGAACTCCTACTACGAGTTCGCCGTCCATCTTCAATAGAGGCTCTTCCGTTTCTCGGTGCAGACTGCGCGTCCTTGCTCACAGCAAACTCCTTTCCAAAGACCCCAGGCTTCCCAGCCCCCCTCGGGAGTCTATACTACCCCGGCAGAATCCGGCAAGGCGACTTTTTCAGTCCGAAGTCGCTGCAAGTCCGTTCCTGCGCCCCCCTTACTGCGGCCGCCGTTTTTTGTCTTGACACAAAGAGCCGGGGCGGATACCTCTCCGCTATGCGATACTTAGGTTGGGCAACTCTCAGCGTATCTCTTGCCCTGGCGGCTCGTGCCGCCGACGGGGGGGAACCGTTTCAACTCGGCCCGATCCCCGTGGAAGGGATTTTGATCCTCCGCAATGGCCAAGCGGTAGCCGGAAGCCTCACTCGGGCGGGCGACCACTACTTCGTGGCGCTGCCGCAAGGGGAAATCCGGCTTCGAGCCGACGACGTCGAAATGGACTGCCGCGACCTCGACGAGGCCTACGCTCGCAAACGAGCGGTCCTGGCAACCGGCGATGCCCCGCGACACCTCGAGTTGGCCGGTTGGTGCCTGCGTCACGGGCTGCTGGGTCCGGCGGCCTCGGAATTGGCCGACGCCATGCGCGCGAACCCGAACCATCCGCTGATCCCCGTCTTCCGACGCCGCCTGGAAATAGCCCTAAATCCGAAGGAAGCCGAGCCCTCCGGCATGGCCAGCCAGCCGGTGGGGCCTTCACGTGAAGAACTCGACGCGATGGTGCGCCGGCTGCCCGCCGGAACGGTCGAAACGTTCACCACCGAGGTGCAGCCTTTGCTGATGAACAACTGTACGAGTTCGGGCTGCCACGGCCCGAACAGCGAGCACGAGCTTCGGCTGCTGCGGGTGCCGCGCAACCGGCCCGGGGGGCGCCGCATCACCCAACAGAACCTACACGCCGTACTGCAATGGGTCGACCGCGAGGCGCCGGAGAAGAGCAAGCTGCTGGCCGCGCCCATCGAGCCGCATGGCGGGAAGGACCGGCCCGTGTTCACCCAACGCGAAGTGGGACAGCTTCAGCAATTGGCCGCATGGGTGACCGGGCTGCGCAAGCCGGCGGAGCGGGAATCGGTGCCGGCGTCGGTCCGGCGGCTGGGCGGCCCTCCTCTCGAAGCGGGGACCGGCCCCCTGCCGCCCGAACCGCCGGATGGGCGAATGGCGGAAAGGCCCGGAGCCGTGGTCGGTCCGGCGCCTTTGGCCGATCCGAACGATCCGTTTTCGGCGGCGCCCCTGGAAACGCCGGTCGAACAGCCGGGCGCGCGTCCGCGGGTGCAGCGCGGCGCGACGCTGGAAGGCTTCGCACCGGCCGATCCGTTCGACCCGGAAATCTTCAATCGCCGATATTTCCGCGACGAGTAAAGGCAGTATGACAATAACCGGCCGCCAACGGGAGACGTGGGATAGGCTTCCAGCCTGTCGGCGGAAATGACAGGCTGGAAGCCCGTCCCACGCAATTGCGCCGCCTGAAGCGCGAGTTCCACGGTAGGGTGCCCCCCTTCTGCCGGCGGGCGGGCCGGGTTACACTCATCGGCCGTGGCGGCGCCGGCCGCCGGTCCCCCTCCGATGCCCGATGGTAAGAAACCTTATGGCTACCGCGCCCGATTTGAACCTGGCCGATTACATCCGCGACATTCCCGACTTTCCGAAACCCGGCATCCTCTTTCGCGACATCACGCCGCTGGTGGGCACGCCGGCGGCGTTTCGCCGCGCGGTGGTCGACATGGCCACCCCCTTCCGCCAGGAGAAAATCGACGTGGTGGCGGCCGCCGAGGCGCGGGGCTTTCTGTTCGCCGCGCCGGTGGCGTTGGAACTGAACGCCTCGCTGGTACCCGTCCGCAAGCCGGGCAAGCTGCCCTCGGAAACTCTCTCGCACACCTACACCCTCGAGTACGGCACCGATACGCTGCAACTCCACGCCGACGCCGTGAAGCCGGGCGACAAGGTGCTGGTGGTCGACGACCTGCTGGCGACCGGCGGTACTATCGAAGCGTGCTGCAAGCTGGTCGAGAAGGCCGGCGGCGTGGTGGTCGGGTGTGTATTCCTCATCGAATTGACGGCCCTCGGCGGCGCGGACGTCATCCGGCAGTACAAGACGGTCAGCCTGATCAAGTACGCCTGACACGGCTATCGCACGTCCGCGCGCCGCCGGGCGACCGTTACCCTCTTGCCGATGAGCGGTTTAACACTGCCGGACGGCCGCGCGCGGTCGGGCGGCGGCACCCGTGCGTTGGCGGTAAACGCCTTCCCGCTCGGAGCCCCCTCCATAGATGCAATTGCCGCCGCCCAATGCGACTTGCCCGACCACCCCCACCACGGCGGCACTCGACACGCGGTCCCCCCCGTAGTACACTAGCTAAATACGAGCATTTCATTGAAGGTGAGGACCATGCCACGATGGGAACGGGTGAAGCGCGGACTTTCGATTCTGGCGGCCGTGCTGGGCAGTGCGGCCATTTTGGCCGGAGTGGCCGCGCATTTCGTGCTCGAGCGCGGCGAGGGCGGCGAAAATGTGCCCGAGCCGCAACGCCGGCGCGACCCCGTGCCCGTCGCGCTTTCCATCGTGAAAGCCATGACGCTGCAGGAAACGGTCTTTGGCGTCGGCACCCTGGAAGCCTCGGCCGAAGTGGAGATTGCTCCGGAGATTGCCGGCCGGGTGAGGGCGATCCGGTTCGAGGAGGGGAGTTTTGTCGAGGAGGACGACGTCCTTTTCGAGTTGGACGACGATCGTCTGGGGCACCAGCGCGCCGCCCGCCAGGCGGCGCTCCGCGCCGCCGAGATCACCGCGGCGAATGCCCGCCGCGTGTTTGAACGTCGGCAACAGGCCCGCGAGCGAGGGGTGTTCACCGAGGAGGCCATCGAAGAGGCCGAGGCCGCCTTGGAAACGGCCCTGGCCGACCGCGACCGGCTGGAGGCCGAGGGGACGCTCATCGAGCGCGAGCTGCAAGACATGAAGATCCTGGCCCCCTTCGCGGGCGTCGTTTCGCACCGCGAGGTGGATCGGGGCGCCCACGTGACTGTGGGGCGCGTGCTAGCGCGGCTCTATCAGCTCGACCCCTTGGAAATCAACTTCTGGCTGCCCGAGCGGCACCACGGGCGGCTGCGGCGGGGCCAGCCGGTGACCGTCACGGTGGCCGCCTACCCCGAGCGGGAGTTCGCCGGCACGGTGCAGTTCGTCGGCCCGGCCGTCGACCCCATCACCCGCCAGTTCCTCGTCAAGGCCCTCGTCCCCAACGAGGAGCACGACCTCAAACCGGGCATGTTTGCCACGGCTTCGGTCACCGTGGGCGAGCGGCAGGACCGGCCGGTCATCCCCGACGTGGCCCTGGTGGCCACGCGCCGCGGCTACATGGTGTTTGTGGTTGAAGACGGCGTGGCCGTCGCCCGCGAAGTCCGGACGGGGTTGCGACCCGAGGGGCTGGTGGAGATTACCGAAGGGCTGGCCGTCGGCGAGCAGGTGGTGCGCGAGGGTCACCTGCGCCTCAGCGGCGGCGAGCCGGTCGGCACCGGGGACGATGCCCCACCGGAAGACCCGAACGAGGAAACCTAGCGGTGATTTGGAATTTCTGCATCCGCCGTCCGGTCATGACCGTGGTCATCTTCGTGGTGTTGGCCATCTTCGGAGGGTACGGCTACGTGCACATGCCGGTCCAGCAGGACCCCGACGTCGAGTTTCCCATTGTCAGCGTGAACGTGGTGCTGCCCGGTGCGGCGCCGGGGGTGATCGAGTCGGAGATCATCGACCCGCTGGAGGCCGAGATCAACACCATCGAGGGGCTGCGCACGCTGAACTCGACGGCCATGGAGCAGGTGGCCACGATCACGGCCGAGTTCGAGCTTTGGCGCGACATCGACGTGGCCGCCCAGGACGTCCGCGACGCGGTGGAGCGGGCCCAGCGGCTGCTGCCCGACGACATCGAATCGCCCATCGTACGGAAGCTGGAACTGGGCGCCCAGGCGATCATGTGGATCACCCTTCGCGGCGACGAGCGCTGGGACACCACCCGCATGACCGAGTACGCCGAGAACGTGTTGAAGCAGCGGCTGGAGACGATCCGGGGGGTGGGGCAGATTCGGGTCGGGGGACGGCGGAAGTACGCCGTCCGCGTCCGCATGGACCCCGCCCGGCTGGCCGCCCACCAGCTCACCGTCCAGGACGTCGTGCGCACCGTGCAGATCAACAACGCCGACATCCCCTCCGGCCGCGTCGAGGGGGGCCGGCGCGAGTTCCTCATCCAAACCCGCGGCCAATTCTCCGAACCCGCGCCGATGAACCAACTGGTGGTCGCCTACCGCAACGGCGCGCCGGTCCGCATCGGCGACGTCGGCGAGGTGGTCGACGGCGTGGAGGACGACCGCCAACTCGCCCGGTTCGCCGGCGAGCCGGCCGTCGGGCTGGGCGTCATCAAGCAGGCCGACGCCAACACGGTCGAGCTGGCCGCCGCCCTGCACCGGCGGATGGCCGAAATCGCCGACGACTTTCCGCCGGGGCTCCGCTACATCATCGCCACCGACAACTCCGAGTTCATCCAGGAGAGCATCCGCGACCTGCTGAGGACCATCTTCATCGCCACCGCCCTGGTGATGTTCGTCGTGCTGGCCTTCCTGCGCAGCGGCCGGGGGACC
>PWXP01000603.1 GCA_003561895.1 Planctomycetaceae bacterium
ACTAGGTCAAGGGGCAGACGGCAGCTTGCCCAATGAATTTGCCGACCCGGCCGGCCCCCGCAACGAGGTATACTCGCCGCGGCCTAAAACTGCGCTTTCCGTAGGATGGGCTTTAGCCCGTCAAAGCGAAGACGGACAAGAATGTCCATCCTACAAAAGCGCAATAACGGCACGCGGCGAGTATAGCTCCCATACCGCCTTGCTTCTGGTGAGACGTGGCGTCAGACCGGGATTAGGGATGAGCGAGCCGGCATTTCCAGCCTTGGAACCGTCCGCTGAAGCTCGTCCTTGCCCTGCTCGACTCGACGCACCGCGCGCCCTACGCCACTGTGGTCACGATATCCAAAAGCCCTATAATCAAGGAATTGGTCGAGATCCAGACCGCATTGAAGATGGCCGACATTGCCGTGGCGCTGGAGCAGCTTGGCGCCGAGGTGGCCGAGGAGATCAAAACGAACCTGGAAACGGAAGAGCGGACTGATCGGCATTCGCAGCATCGAACGCGTCATTACCCACCGATGGGTGAACATCGGCCTCCGAACGGGACACGTGGCGGCCATGGGTATCCTGTTGGGCGGGCATGTCTATGGGGTCGAGCCGGAACGGCTGCTCGCCGCCCTTTGGTGGAGCGTCGGCACGGGCGTAGGCCTTGCGGCGGCCGAAGCCGGCTTTCGCCTGCTCTGGTTCCACCAGATACGCGGCTTGATGACTCTGGGCAAGGTCGCCTTGCTGTTCGCCGTGCCCTGGTATTGGAACCATCGTGTGGCAATCATTATGGCCGTGGTGGCCCTCGGGTCGGTCGGCTCGCACATGCCGGCCCGATTCCGCTACTTCTCGGTCATCGAGCGGCAACCCATCCGCTACGGCACCGGGCCGGGCGTCGATCGGAAGGTGTAGCCGGCCGCCCCTATCTTGTGGGGGGCGTCCTTGCGCCGGCTGTTCCGCGCAGTTCGGCGTCTCGAAGCCGTTACCGGCCGGCTTGCCCGGCCACAGCGATGGTCAGTGGGCTGCCTCGCTATCTACTCCAGTTTCCGACTTCAGGAAATGGAACAATCGGGTATAATGGAAAAGGCGTTTCCGTCGCGCGCTGCTTTCCTTGAAAACAACCGGCAGTACTCACGTGATCACCGTAGCCTCTTTCGCGACCCGGGGCCGAATCCCGTAGTCGCGCCGGTTCCTCCTTCTTTGGCCGGCCCCCATCCATGTCCCACGCCGATTACACCACCGACGATTTCCATCGCAACCCGCTAATGTTCTATTACGAAGTCACCTTGGCCTGTGACCTGGTGTGCAAGCACTGCCGGGCGTCGGCCCAGGAGTGCGCCCACCCGGAGGAACTTTCGCACGAGCAGGCGAAGCGGCTGATCGACCAGGCGGCCTCCTTCCCGCGGCCGCCCATGATGGTGTTCACCGGCGGCGATCCGCTGAAGCGCCCCGACCTGTTCGACCTTCTGCGGCACGCCGTGGGGCGGGGGATACGGCCAGCCCTCACCCCGTCGGCTACCCCGCTAGCCACGCATGAAGCGTTCCGCCGGACCCGCGAGGCCGGCGTCGGCGCCTTGGGCATCAGCCTCGACGGCGCCGACGCGCCCACGCACGACGCCTTCCGTGGCTTTGAAGGCAGTTTCGGCCGAACGCTCGAAATGCTCGACAACGCGCGGAAGCTGGGCATGGCCGTGCAGGTGAACACCACCATTACGCGGCGCAACGTGGGGCAGGTCGACGCTATGGCGGAACTGCTGGGCGGCCGGGGCATTGCCATGTGGGCCGTCTTCTTCCTCGTACCGGTCGGCCGTGGCGTGGAAGAAGAGCGCATCGGCCCGGAGCAGTATGAAGAGGTCTTTGCCCGGCTGTGGCATCACGCCCAGCGCCGGCCCTACGCGGTGAAGACGACCGAGGCCCCGCATTACCGGCGTTTCGTCTTGCAGAAGGGCGGCGACCCGCTGGCCGGCCCGCAAGGTGAAACGGCTCCGGAAGACTCTCCTAAGTTTCGCGGCCCAACCGAAAAATCGTCCCATCACTCGACCGCTGAAGCCGCGAAGACGGGACGGTCCCCTTCGCGACTCCGCCACCGCGCGCCCCTAGGCGTGGGCGACGGGAAGGGCGTGATGTTCGTCAGCCACACCGGCGAGATCTTCCCCGCCGGCTTCCTGCCGCTGCGGTGCGGCCGATTCCCGCTCGACTCGGTCGTCGAAACCTACCAGAACCACCCCACCTTCCAAGCCCTGCGCAACCCCGACGGCTTCAAGGGCCGTTGCGGCTATTGCGAGTACCGGTACGTCTGCGGCGGCAGCCGCGCCCGCGCCTACGCCCTCACCGGCGATCCCCTGGCCACCGAACCTGACTGCGTGTACATCCCCGATCGCAACGCCACGCCGATTCGGTGAGGGCGCATTTGTGCCCGATGGCTCATGCACCTTCGCCCCCTCGCCAAGGCGGGGCTGCTGACCGTGGTAGGGGGCGGGGGCCTCGCCGAGCGCACTTCGGTTTACCGCGCCAGTAGCCGTTCACAGGGGGACTGTCC
>PWXP01000051.1 GCA_003561895.1 Planctomycetaceae bacterium
AGCCGTAGCCCACAGGATCACTGAATACCTGACCAAGACCCAGCGCTTCGATAAAACCATCGTCTTCTGCGTGGACATCGACCACGCCCAACGTATGCGCACCGCCCTAGCCAATGCCAATCGCGACCTGATGGCACAGAACCCCAAATACGTCATGCAGATCACGGGCGATAACGACGAAGGCAAGCGCGAGCTGGACAACTTTATCAATCCAGAAGAGCGCTATCCGGTGATTGCCACCACCTCCAAGCTCATGACCACCGGCGTCGATGCTCAAACTTGCAAACTGATCGTGCTCGACAGCAACATCGGCTCGATGACCGAGTTCAAGCAAATCATCGGGCGCGGCACCCGCATCAACGAAGAGTTCGGCAAAACCTTTTTCACTATTCTTGATTTTCGCAATGTCACCGATCTGTTTGCCGACCCGGATTTCGACGGCGACCCGGTGCGCGTCAAGGAATTAGCCGAGGATGAGAGTTTTGATACGCCTGAAGAGGAAATCGCCGAAGGCGACACCGTCACTGCCGAAACTGGCGAGGAAATCATCTTCGATCCACCGCCTGAACCACCGGAAATCATCACCGGCGGGGAGATCATCAGCGAACCGCGCCCCAAGTATTACGTCAACGGCGTCAATGTTGCTATACTCAACGAGCGCATCCAGTACATGGACGGCAACGGCAAGCTGATCACCGGCAGCCTCAAGGACTACACCCGCCAGAAAGTGCGCGAGCAGTACCACTCGCTGGATGACTTCCTCACCAAATGGCACGGCACCAAAAAAAAGCAGGCTATGATCGACGAGCTGACCGAACAGGGTATCGTGCTGGACAACCTCAAGGAAGCCATCGGTAAAGAGATGGATCTCTTCGACATGATCTGCCACACCGCCTTCGACCAGCCGCCACTCACCCGTGCGGAACGCGCCAACCAGGTGAGAAAACGTGACGTATTCACCCAATACGGTGAGCAGGCTCGTAAAGTGCTGGATGCCTTACTCGACAAATACGCCGACGAAGGCATCGAGAATATCGAAGACATCAAAGTGCTCAAAGTCAACCCCTTCGACCAGTTCGGCACACCGACAGAAATCATTCAGCTTTTCGGCGGTAAGCGGCATTATTTGCAGGCCCTAACCCAACTGGAACAAGCCCTCTATCAAGCGGCTTGAATAACAACAACGAGAGCAGCAACGCACTATGGCGAACGTATCAGGCATCGTAAAATCTGCCCGCAACATTATGCGCCAGGACACGGGCACCGGCAGCGACGAGTTGCGCATTCTGCAACTGGGCTGGATGCTGTTTCTTAAAATCTTCAGCGACAAGGACAAAGAGCTGGAGCTGATGGACGATAACTACACCTCACCCATCCCCGCTGAACTGCATTGGGACGAATGGGCCGGGGATGACGAAGGCATGACCGGCGACGAGCTGTTGCAGTTTGTTGATCGCACGCTGTTCCCAACCCTGTCCAACATAGACCTCTCCAGCGGCAACCGCCGTGCCGTGCTGGTACAGCAGGTGTTTGCGAATAACTACAACTACATGAAGTCCGGCATTCATCTGCGTCAGGTGATCAACAAGCTCAACGAAATCGACTTCAACAACAGCAAAGACCTGCATCTGTTTGGTCAGATTTATGAAACCTTCCTGAGCGAACTACAAAGCGCGGGCACATTGGGCGAGTTCTATACGCCGCGCGCCATTACCCATTTGATGACCGAGATGGTCAATCCCGCAAACGGCGAAACCGTGCTTGATCCAGCGTGTGGCACCGGCGGCTTTCTAACCGCAATCATCGAGCACTTGAAAGCCCGTGCTAACAACGTGCAACAACGCGAAGCCATTGCCCACAATGTGCGTGGTTGGGAATACAAGCCTCTGCCTTACATGCTGGCCAACACCAACCTGATCTTGCATGACATTATTACCCCCAATATCCAGTTTGGTGATTCGCTACAACGACCCTTGAGCGAATACACCCGCAAAGACCGAGTGGATGTCATCATCGCTAACCCGCCCTTTGGCGGAGTGGTCTCCAATAACAATGAAAACAACTTCCCGCAAACCTACCGCACCAAGGAATCGGCAGACCTGTTTCTGATCCTGATGATTCGCCTGCTCAAAGAAGAGGGTGGCCGTGCCGCTATTGTCTTGCCCGATGGCTCGCTCACCGGCGATGGTGTCAAACAACGCATCCGCCAAAAATTGCTGGAAGACTGTAACCTGCACACCCTCGTGCGCCTGCCCAACTCGGTGTTTCAGCCCTACGCCTCCGTTGCCACCAACCTGCTGTTCTTCACTAAGGGCGAGCCGACACATACCATCTGGTATTACGAACACAAGCTGCCAACAGGCTACAAGAGCTACTCTAAAACCAAGCCGATTCAATTAGCTGAGTTCGACACGCTGAAAAGCTGGTGGAATGACCGTGAGGCTAATGAACAAGCTTGGCAAGTGGATATCGACACGATAAAGGCCAACGGTTATAACCTCGATATCAAAAACCCGCATCGCGC
>PWXP01000103.1 GCA_003561895.1 Planctomycetaceae bacterium
GGACGAAGCCAGCACCGGGCTTTGGACGCCTTGTTCGTGGGCATCACGAAGCGCAAAGTGAATTGGATCATCGATGCGGACATTCGAGGCTTCTTTGACAACATCAGCCACGAGTGGTTGCTGAAGTTTCTGGAGCATCGGATCGCCGACCGACGCATGCTGCGGCTGCTGAAGAAATGGCTCAGAGCTGGAGTGTCGGAGGATGGCGAATGGTCTCCCACGAAAGTCGGCACGCCGCAAGGGGCGGTGATTTCACCGTTCTATGCGAACGTGTTCCTACACTACGTGCTGGACCTCTGGATCAATGATTGGCGCAAACGCCATGCCAAAGGTGAAGTCATCATCGTGCGTTATGCCGACGACTTTGTGATCGGGTTCCGCGAGGAGTCCGACGCCCGTCGCTGTCTGGCCGCACTGGGTGAGCGGTTTGCCAAGTTCGACTTGGAACTGCATCCAGAGAAGACGCGGCTGATGGAATTCGGGCGATATGCGGAGGAGCGGCGCGCGAAACGAGGCGATGGCCCGCCGGAGACATTCGACTTTCTGGGTTTCACGCACATTAGCGGCCAGACCCGGCGAGGCGATTTCACGATCCACCGCAAAACGTCGCGGAAGAAATTCCAAGCCAAACTGGCGAAAGTGAAAGAAGAACTGGTGCGGCGGCGTCACGGCGACCTGACGAAGGTCGGCGCGTGGCTGCAAAGCGTATATCGTGGCTGGTGTCAGTATTATGCTGTCCCTGGCAACTACGCGCGCTTGCGCCAGTTCCGCGAGGCGCTCCAGGTCATGTGGTTCCGCACGCTGCGCCGACGCAGCCAACGCGGCCGCCGCCTGACATGGGAGAAGTTCTCACAGCTTAGCCGGCAATGGCTGCCGACGCCGAAGATTCTGCATCCTTATCCGAACGTGCGGTTTGCAGGTCAACATCCGAGGTAGGAGCCGTATGCGGTAGTTCCGCACGTACGGATCTGTGCGGGGGGCGGTCAGCAATGACCGTCCCTACCGCGATAGTCTTTACTCTGGTTCTGATGCAGAAGGCCAGGGGCGACCGCGAGGGCGACTGGTTGCGCTCGGCGTCCGGGTAGGTGTCGTTGATAATCCAGTCGGTGTCGGGCAGGTAGGTGCAGTGGCCGTCGCGGGTCATGACGTCCGGGGCGACGACCTCGAACGACCCGCCCTTGCGGTCCTTGACCAGGTAGAACCGGTCGCCGTGCGAAGGGTGCCGCGCCCAAACCAGAATGTGCGACGGATCGCGCCAAATGAAGTGCGACGCCATGCCCGTGTCGATGCAGCCCTACTTCGCGCCCTTGCAAACGACGCGGCCGTCCTTCGTGGCGATGTACAGCCGGCCGGCGGCGGCGATCAGGCCGTCGAACACCGGGGGCGACTCCAGTTCGTACGCGGCAAGCCGCTCGCCGTCCTCGCCCGAGAGGACCCACAGGGCGGCCCCTCGCCCACCGCGGTACGCCTCCAGGGCCTCATCCGGCCGCAGGCTCAGGAAGTACTGGCCGTACCAGGGGCCCAGCGGATCGCTTTCGACCACGTCCGGGTCGGTCGCGTCCTCGATCGGCTCCGGGGCGAGGTACTTTTCCACGGGCGGGCCGGCGGCAAACAGCCGTCCGCCGTTGTCGAGCACCATTGCCCGGGCCCAGAACGGCAGGCGCGTCTCCCATTGCGGCGCGTGCTTCTTTCCCAACATGCGGGTGGCGAACAGTTCATAATGGATGCCGCCCAAGCCGGCGTGGCCGCCGCCGCCCCGGCCGTGGGCCCGGTACGCGTTGCGGCCGAAGCCGTACACCCGCTCGCCGTCGCGCACCAGCAGGCGTCCGGAGGGCACCCGCTGGCCCGGCCGGGGCCAGCCGCCGAACCCGCTGCCGGTGTGCGTGCCGATGATCCAGTAGGTCCGGTGCCACCACTCGGTGTCGAGGAACCCGACCGCGCTGTACAGGTGCGGCACGTTCGGCGGCTGCTCCGCGCCCTGCATGTCGAAACGCTGGTGGCGCAGGAAGAGCGATTGGCCGTCGCTGGTGAGGATGTCGGGCAGGGTGCCGAGCAGCCCGCCGGTGCCGCGGATCGAGTCGTACGGCTGGAGGCCGGTTTCGGGGTCGCGATTGGAAAGGCGGCGGTGGAAGCGCCGCTCGCCCGTCTCAACGTCCAGCCCGTACAGGTGCATGCCGCCGTCGATGTACGACGACCGGCCGGCGACGAAATACGCCGTGCCGTCCTCGACCAGCACGCTCCCGTGGACCGGCCAGGCCGATTCCAACTGGTCCATGTTCACAATCCAGCGCATCTCGGGCGCGGCGCGGAACCGCCACGCCAGGCGGCCGTCGGCGGCGCGGAGGCAGTACACCCAGCCGTCGGCCGAGCCGAACAGCACGCGCCCGGCGTGGACGGTCGGCGGGCTGTCGACCCGGCCGCCCGCGGTGAAGCTCCAGGCGGGCTCGCCGGAGGCGGCGTCGAGGGCATGAACGGTGTGCGAATCGACCGCGGCCACCAGCATCAAGCCCCCGGCCGCCAC
>PWXP01000003.1 GCA_003561895.1 Planctomycetaceae bacterium
GGGAATATGTGGAGCGCACGGTTGCGCAGCCGTGTATTTCGGAGGCCCTCGCGATTGCCAGCTTCGCATAATCACAGGTTCTCCAGGAACTGCATCAGTGGCTTCGACGCCGTGCGTCGCGACTGAGATGGGCGGGGCCGTTTTACAGACGCCAATGCCTTTCTTTTCGATTCCAGGTCAGCTT
Source organism: Planctomycetaceae bacterium (assembly GCA_003561895.1). Classification (GTDB taxonomy): domain Bacteria; phylum Planctomycetota; class Planctomycetia; order Pirellulales; family Thermoguttaceae; genus PWXP01. The sequence goes on from PWXP01000003.1 coordinate 185, forward strand.
CCAGGTATTGATGCGTTGTCTGGATACTCTCGTGTCCCAGCCACATCGCAATCGTGGACAGATCGACTCCTGATTGGAGTAGATGCATCGCCGTGGTATGGCGAATTGTGTGCGGAGAGATATGGGACTTGCGCAGCGTTGGATTTTGTGCCGCCGCGGTTGCGACGGCCTGACTGAGCCGCTGAGCAACGCCTGCGCGCGTCATAAAGCCGCCCCGCGAATTCGGCAATAGAGGTTTGTCCGCCGAAGAGGCCGTTTCCTCCAGCCACTTTCGGAGCAATTGGACTGTTTTCCGCCAAAGAGGTACCGAACGCTGCTTGCGCCCTTTGCCATGGAAGTGAACCGAGCCACCGGATTCCGGCCGAAGATCGCCGACGCGTAAATCTGCGATTTCCGACACCCGGGCACCGGTATTGTACATGAGCATCAAGAGAACGCAATCGCGGCGGCCGATGCGGGATGACGTATCTGGCGCATCCAGCAGGCTCTGCATCTGCTCTTTTGTCAGATACTCCACCAATGATTGCTCGAAACGCTTTTCAGGAAGTGCCGGGAGGGAACTGCCCTGCGAATTCTTCGAAACGTTGACCGGCCTTCGAAAGCAACTGAGCTGTCCCCGTGAGATACCAGTACGTGTCGGTGACTTTGCCGTGTCCCATATAGGTCGCAAGAGCCGAAATGGCGTGATCGACATCCACTCCTTGCTCGTACCAGAGCAGGAGCCGTCGACACGCGAAGCTGTGCCGGATGTCATGGATGCGGGGATAAGGCAGCAGCATACCATTGCTACGCCATCCCAATTGGGTGCGCAGGCGACGGAACGTGTACTGCACAGTGGGGTAAGGCAACGGCAGTCCATATACCGGGCGAAGGGTCGAACGATAGCCAGTCGCCCGGCTCGATATCGCGGCGATGCCTTCTCCGGAAGCGCGGCCCAACGGAGGACCAGTTCCGTTGTCAAGGGGCCACGGTGTCCGGAATCATCAGCAAAACGAGCGAACTGAAGCAACAGCTCCCCGCTGATGTCCAAGGCGAAACCCAAAGCACGACGGTGCTCAAGGTAATCCTTGGCTCGATTCACCATGGTTGGATGCTTCCTCATCGCGTCTCCTCCTGCGAAGTCGGCCATGGCATGGCCACTTGCGTCAATGCCGCCAAGTCGATCTTCGCATAGATGCTCGTGGTGTCGATGGACCGGTGTCCCAACAGGTCAGCGATCTGTTTCAGCGTCGCTCCTGCCCGCAGCCAACGACTCGCAGCGCCGTGGCGAATCACATGCGTGCCACGGATACGATGCCCAAGACCGGCATCCGCGGCCCGACGGGTCACAACCCCCTCCATGCCGGCGCTCGTCAGAGCCTTGCCGCGCGGGGCACGATGTATCACGAACAGCGCGGAAGAGGAACACTGTGGACGGCCTCGCCGCAGATACACGTCGACGGCAGAAGCTAATCGTCGCGTCATCGGCACGACCGTGGCATGCCGCTGCTTCGGACGCCTGAGTTGCAAGACTTGGGCGGCGATATCAACGCCGTCGACTTCGAGATGGGCCACATCAGACGCCCGTAACCCCAAATCCACCATGCAAAGCACGATCGCGCGATTACGGAGCCCCAGTGCGGTCGATGTGTCGATGGTTGAGATCAACTTTTCCAGCTCCTCGTCCCTTACGGTCTCCGGCAAAGACGCCAGGCTCCAATTCGCAAAACCAGGGACGGCCGGTGCCAAGTCTCGGTCAAGGAGCCGGTGCAGCAGAAGGAAACGAAGGAACGATCGGATGGACGAGGCGATCACCTGCCCACTAGCAGGACAACCACGGCGGCCCTCGTGGGCCACGAACCGCCTGATGGCTTCAGCGGACCACGTTTTCAACTGTTCGAGGCGCCGAACACGGAAGCTCGCCAGCATTGCGCGGGCGTAGCGCAGCCGATAATGCACTGTGGCTGCAGCAAGCCCCTGCACCTCCGTCAAGTGATCGGCATACCGTCGAAGCAGCGACTCCGAAACCGAATCACCGGGCGCTGTGACCGCCTCGCGGCCAAGCATGTCCAACAGACGATTGAGTGCCGCAGCCGTGCTGCGGCTCTTGCGTGGGGCTGGTCTGGTGCATCGGCATGACGGTACATGCTTCTTGAGGAACCGTTCGACAGCTTCACGGTTGATAGGCCGTCCGCCGAGCCACTTCCCAAAGTGCTCGCCGACGAACACGTACTGATACATCGTGGCACGCCCGTACCCCCGCGCGGCCAACTACCCCACAAACTCCTCGAGAACGGAGCCAATAGGGTTCTTCCGGATTCGCTGTGGAACGTGCGGCCGGTGAAA
>PWXP01000094.1 GCA_003561895.1 Planctomycetaceae bacterium
CGAGGGGTCGTTCATGGGCTGCTGCGGCCGGGCGCCGGCTCAAGGGCCGGGGGAACCGCCTCGTTCAGGGCGTCGGTGCGAACGAACACCTTGATGGGGGAGCCGATCCCGATGTTGGCCACGTAATTGCGCAGGCGGGCGCGCATGGAGGGGGTCATCTCCTGCCCCTTCGCGCACAGGAGGGTGCCTTGCATGGTCCGCACGTCCTCGGCCAGGATCATGCCGTCGCCCAACTGCGAGACCTTCACCTGCCGGATGACGCAAGTCCGCTCGATACGCAGCACCTTGCCCAGCACCTCGACCACCCGCGGGTCGTAAAGCCCCGCGCGGTCGTGCATCTTGGCCATGGCCATTTCGTCGGAGTAGCCCCCGTGGACCAGGGCGTCGAAATCGAGCGCGACTTTCAGCACGCGGCTGCCCAGCGGGATGCGTTCGCCGTGCATCGGGTCCTCGGAGCAGGTGCCTTCGTAGGGATGCTCCTGGTAGCCGATGATCGCGGCCACCGCCTCCAGGCGGGGGATATTTTCCAGCATTTCGCGGCCCAGAGCCGGATAGGCGGCGTACTGTTCCGTCTCGACGCGAGAAAGCTCCTGACCGTGGAACACTTTCTCGAGCGTCGCCTCCGGGACGGAAACACAACCCACTTGCGACAGCATGGCGGCGATGCGCACCCGCCAGGCGTCCTCGGTCCCCAGTTCGGCGGCAATCTCGCTCACCAGCCGCTGCACGCGCGACGCCCGGCCGAACGCGGCCGGGTTCACGGCGGCCAGCACGTCGGTGAGCACCCGAATGCATCCGCCGAGCGTTCTCGACATCAGGTCGCGCTCCGTTCGGATAAGCCGGTACTGGTCGATGCCCGCTTCCAGGAATTGGGCGAATTCGTCGGGCGGGCAAGGCTTGGTCATGAAGCGGAACACGTGCCCCCGGTTGACCGCCTCCAGCGCCGTCTGCTGGTCGGCATTCCCGGTGAGCATCATGCGGACCGTATCGGGCGCTATGTCCTTCACCTGGGCCAGGACCTCGACGCCGCTGAGCCCCGGCATGCGCATGTCGGCCACCACGACGGCGTAGGGGCCTGCATTGCGCACGGCCTCCAGCCCTTCTTCGCCGCCCAGGGCCGGCTCGATGCGGAACCGCTTCCGCAGCGCCCGCTGATACGCCTGCAGGATGTTCGGGTCGTCGTCAATACAGAGAATGCGTTCGGTCATGCCATCACTCTTTCCGGTTCCGCGGCGCGGCACAGTTCGGCCCAGGCGGCCACGCGGTCGATCGTGCCGATTCGCTCGAGGTAGGGGTAGTCGAGGTTGTCAGGCGGGCCGCCCGTTCCGGCCGACGGCTCCCGGCATAAGACGTTCGCGGCGTGAACGGCCGTCAAGGCCGTGAAGGTCCGGTCGTCCGACTCGCGAGGCGCGTGGTGCAGCGCCGTAATGCGGACCAGCGAACGGGGGAGTCCCCACAGGGCCAGCAGATAGGCACCGATCGCCGCGTGGTCGGCGCCGAATGCTTGCCGCTCGGATCCGCACACCGGGTCGCGATTGCCGCTTGCGGCCAACAGGTCGGTGTACTGGTCGGCCGCCTCCTGCATGAGCACCAGGCTTCCCACGTCATGCAGCAGGCCGCCCCAGCGGGCGTCGGCAAGCAGGTGGGGGCAGTCCGATTCCGCTCGGGCGATGCGCCAAGCGGCCTCCGCCACCGCTCCGCTGCGCTCGATTACCTCGGTGAGCCGCTCCGGGCACGGTCCTGCGAGGTCGACCGCGGCAAACGCCCCGGTCGAACCGGCCAGTTCGCGCAGCCGCTCGTGGCCCAACAGGCCGGCGGCGCGGCGGGGGTCCACCATGGGCTGGGGACTCCCGAAGAAACCCGAGTTGACCAGTTGCAGGACGCGGGCCGCCATGGCCGGGTCGGCGGCGATGATTCGGCCGGCCCAGTCTGCGGCGCCGTGTGCGGCTTCCAGTTCGGCCGTCAGCACGGCCCGGCTTTCGGGCGCACTGGGGAGCGACTCGACCCGCGAGGCCAACGCCTTCGCCTCCCCGGCCGGCATGCAATGCCCCAGTCGCCCGACGCGCCCGAGGGTCTCCTTGAGCGCCTCCGAGTTGCACGGCTTCGTGAGGAATTGGTGGGCGGGACCGACGGCTTTCAGCACCGCGCGCTGCTCGCACTGGCCGGAAAGAACGATGCGCACCGTGGCCGGGAACCGCTCCCGCACGTGGCGGAGCAGTTCGGAGCCGTCCATGCCGGGCATTCGCATGTCGGACACGACGACATCGAACGGCTGTTCGTCCAGCCGCCTGAGCGCCGTGGGACCGCTCTCGGCGAATTCGAAGGTCCATTCGCTTCGCATGCCGCGCAGCATGCGCCGCAACCCGCTGAGGAGCTTCGGCTCGTCGTCGACAAACAGGATTCTTTGCATCTTACGTTCCCTTGGATTCGATCGGCAGCCGGACGATGAACTCAGTCCCTTGGCCGACTTCGCTTTCCAGGCCGATGGTTCCCCCGTGCCGTTCCGTA
>PWXP01000602.1 GCA_003561895.1 Planctomycetaceae bacterium
CGTTTTCGGCGGGTTTTGAGGGGTTGAGGGTGGTTTTCTTCGGGTTTTAAGGTGGTTGGCCTCTGAGCCGGGGCATTATACGGGTACATTGTGGTCGATCGCTCGGCTCAGCTCGCCTACCGCCGGTACGAGTCGCCCTCGACCGCGGCCGTTTCGACCTGCCGGAGGATCGCGAGGCTTTCGCGGTGTTCCGGCTCGAGGGCCAGTGCCTCTCGGGCCGCGGCGGCCGCGTCGGCCGGGCGTCCGGCCATCAATTCGACCTCGGCCAGGTGGTAGAGCACCTCGGGCGAAGCGGGTTGCTTCGCCAGCGCGGTCTGGTACGCCCGCGCCGCGTCGTCGTAACGGCCCAGCGCCACGTAGGCGAATCCCTGCAGGACCAGCACGTCGTGGGGTTCCTCGCCGGGCAGGTACGTGTCGGCCAGCGTGTGCAGCGTGCCCAACGCCCGCTGCGGCTGATTCAGGTGCCGGTACAGTTCGGCGGTCATCATCAGCAGGTCGCGGTTGTCGGGGGCCAGGGCCAGGGCGCGGTGGCAATCGCCCAGCGCCCGGCGAGGCTGGCCGAGGGCCCGCATGACGCGGGCACGGGCCGCCCAGGCGGGGGCCAGCTTCGGGTTCCGGTCGATCGCCTCGCCGGCGTTCTGTTGGGCCGAATGCACGTCGCCGGTGGCAAGCTGCATTTCGGCCAGGCGAACGCGGACTCTCGCGTCGCCGGGGGTCAGCCGGACCGCCTCGTCCATCTGGGCGACCGCCTCGCGCCGATCGCCGGCCTCCCAGAGCGATTCGGCGTAATGGCGTCGGGCGTCGGGGTCGACGGGACTGGTGCGGACGGCCTCGGCCAGTGTCTGCTTCGCCTGGGCGGGATGGCCCTGCTCCAGCGCGGCAACGCCTCGCTGGGTGAGCTGGCGGCTCATCGCGAGCGACTCGGGCACGGGGCCCTCATTGCCGGGCAGCCGGCAGCCCAGCACGAGCAGGGCGGGGAGTGTCAGCAGCAGGTTCCGTGCCGAACCCGCCGCGCGGGGCCGGCGGCGCGGTCCGGCCCGCCCGTGCCGCTTGCACTCCCTCAGGCGTCGATCATAACCTTGCGAAATGGTAGCAGAATCGGTCACTTCAGGTGGGGGAAAGGGGAAATGGTTATCGAGAGAATCTCCGGCAGGCGACCAATCCCAGATGTATGTCTTCCCATTTTTCCCCATCCCCCTTTCTCCCCTCTGGTGTGGGCACTTCCATGGGCGCGCCGTTGGCAGCCAGGTCAGTCGGCATCGCGGCGCGCCCGGTCCGGCCGGGGGTTGGTAAACTGCTCAATGATCCACCGGTCGACGTCGGCCAGCATCTGCGGGCTGAGTTCTTGGCCGCACCGGTAGCGACGCACCGCGATCGGCACGCCCGCCGTGTGCAGTAGCCGTTGGTTGTCGGAAACGAGTTCCGGGGGAAAGCCCGGGCTGTGGCTGCCGGCGGCCAGCAGGACGGGCAATCGCCGAACCCCGTCGAGGTTACCTAAGGGGGTTCCTCCGGTTGGCACCGGGCCACCCAGCGAAACCACGCCGGCGAACCGGGACGGGTGCGCCAGGGCGATCCGAAGCGCCATGGTGCCGCCGGAGTGGAACCCCGCCAGGAAGACGCGGCCGGCATGCACGTGGTATTTCGCGCGGGCCGTGTCAACGGCATCGAACACCCGATGCTCCGCCAGCACAATGTGCCGCTCGGCTTGCGGCCAGTTGTACCGGCCGGCGTCCTCGGTTTCGTGGAATGTCCCGCGCGGGGCGACGGCCACGTAATTGCGCATGCCCAGCAGGGGCATGACGCGGAGCAACTGCCGCTCGTCGGCCCCCGCACCGTGGAGCCAAACGACCAGCGGGTAGGCGTAGCCCGGCTCATAGTGCATTGGCGCGAACAGGGCGCAGGCCGTCGCGCCGTCCGGTTTGCAGTACCGGCCCGATTCGATCGTCAACGGATCTTCGGCAGGTGTGAGGGCAGCAGGCCAGGTCGAGAGAAACGTGGGGTCCATGGGGGAAACTTACCGGAAGCCTAAGAGGTGGAGTAACCGTTCACGGGGGGACTGTCCCCTTCGCATGTACCCGGGAAAACTGCCCCCGCCGCCCCGTGAACACTTACGAGGTGGAAAACAAGACAGCAATGCTAGCACCTCCGTCCCTTCCGGGAGGAGACCCTCCGACTGTACCGAAAAGGCGGCCCGCGCGTCAACTGCCATATTTTTGGCTCTTTCGTTTCTAGGTGCTGAGTGCGTTACTTCGGGACGGCACACGGCGTGTGCCTGTTAGCCCAAGTTCCGCACCCAGGTGTACGATCTGCCCAGTTTTTCGAGGTCAATTGAGTTTTTCAGTCACTAGTCCTTAACCAAGCGAACTCCGAAGCGTGCGCTTGAGTGGATTGTGGAATAAACTCGAAGACCTTCGGCGATTGTGGGGGTAACAGGGGGACTGTTACCGTTCCCATAACCCAATGCACGGAGGTTTTCGAGTGAGTCCCAAGATACAACAACA
>PWXP01000668.1 GCA_003561895.1 Planctomycetaceae bacterium
AGAACCAACCATGCCAAACACCGCACGCAAGGTCGCCCTGGTCACCGGCAGCGGTCGGCGACGGGTGGGCAACGTTGTGGCCGAAGCGCTGGCCCGGCGCGGCCTGCAGGTCGCCCTGCATTACAACCGTTCGGCCGGGGAGGCCGAGGAAACGGCCGCCCGGCTGCGCGGTTACGGCGTCGAGGCCGCCGCGTTCCAGGCCGACGTATCCGATGAGGGACAGGTGGGCCGCCTGTTCGCCGAAGCGATCGACCGCTTCGGCCGGCTCGACGTGCTGGTGACCACCGCCGCCGTGTGGGAGCCCAAGCCGCTCGAGGACACCACGGCCGAGGACGTCCGCCGGCAGTTCGACATCAACGCGCTGGGCACGTTCCTCTGCTGCCAGCAGGCCGGTCGGGTTATGGCCGGGCAGCCGGGGGGGGGGCTGATCGTCACCATCGGCGACTGGGCCGCGGCGCGCCCCTACCCCGGCTATGCCGCCTACTTCCCCAGCAAGGGCGCCATCCCCACCGTCACCCGCGTGTTCGCCGTCGAGCTGGCGCAAAAGAACCACGACATCCGCGTCAACTGCATCCTGCCCGGGCCGGTCATGCTGCCCGAGAACCTATCCCAAGCCGAGGTGGCCGGCGCCGTGGCCGGCACGTTGCTGAAGCGGCCGGGCAGGCCCGAGAACGTGGCCCAGGCCGTTTTGTTCTTCCTCGACTGCGATTACACGACCGGCGTGTGCCTGCCGGTCGACGGCGGCCGGACGATTGCCGAGGGCGGATAGCGCCGGCCGGCCTACATGTGCAGCTCGACGACGTCCTGGTCGTGCAGCACGTAGTCGCCCTTTACTTGCGTGCCGTCGTGGACGGCGCTGCCCCACACGCGGGCGAACTTCAGGCCCTCGACGTAATCCTTGTGCACCTGGCCGGCCATTTCCAGCAGGGTGCTGCCGCGCCGCACGGTGAAGGGGCGGTCGAGGTCGGCCTCCTTCGCGGTGGGCCGCTTGCTGTACACGCGCACCACGTCCATCGTCGCGTAGACGGCGTTGCGCAGGTCTTCGATGCCCTGGCCGCGGAGCGCCGAGACGAGGTATTCGGGGAAGTCCGACGGGCAGAGTTCGTGCAGCAGTTCGAGGCGGATGGGGGCGTCGGGCACGTCGATCTTGTTGCCCACCAGGAACGTCTGCGTGTAGGAGAGGCCGACGTCGCGGTCGTCGAGGTACGAGGTGGCGGCAAGGCGCGTTTTGGTTTGGGCCAGCCGGTCGAGCACCTCCTGGCATTGTTCGATGCCCTCGTCGCTGCCTAAGTCGGCCAACAGCAGGGCCAGGTCGGCGGCCCGGGTCAGCCCGTGCAGCAGCGGATCGAAGTAATCGGCCGTGATCGGCGGCGTGTCGATCAACTGGACGGCCACGTCGTTCCAGGGCATCATGGCCGGCGCCGGCATGGTGGTGGTAAACGGGTAGGGCGCGACCTCGGGGGATGCGTTGGTCAGGCGGGCGACGAGTTGGCTCTTGCCGGCGTTCGGGCCGCCCAGCAGAATGGCGGTGCCGGCGCCTTGGCGCGGGATGCGCAGCCCTCGCGTCTTCTTCTTACCGGCCGTCTTCTCGGCGGCCAGTTCGCGCTTGGCCTTGGATATCTTCGCCTTGATCTGTGCCTGGAGGTGATCGGTCCCCTTGTGCTTGGGGATCTCCTGGAGCATCACCTGGAGGCACTTCAGTTCCTCATCGAGCGTGGTCGCCCGGCGGTATTCCTCCTCGGCTTTCAGATACTGAGCGGTAAGGTTGGCTGGCATGGTCCGACGTATTTTTCATCCCGGCGCGGCCGGCTCGCCGCAATTCGGCGGCGGGCTTCGACGGCCGCCGTCTACAAGGACGCCGACGGCCTACCGGCTGGCCGGCCGCCATTGCACCTCAACCCGCTTCACAGAGGCGGAATCCTCCGAAGCCGCCGCCTCGGCCCGGTACACGGCCTGCCGCACCGGCAGCGGGGCGGACTGCGGAACGTCGGGCTCCGAACGCCGCGTCGTGCGGTGGCCCGGATCCGTCAGGAACGGAGCGGGTGTGCTGCTCGGGTTCGCGTTCGTATCCGGGACGGGCGCAGGGCCCTCCTGCTGCTCGGCCTCCTGCTGCTCGGGCTCGGGCTGCGGGGCCGGCGGTTGCGCCGGAGGCGCGAAGGTCCGCGGCGTGACGTCCGCCGGGGCTGCGGCGTCGGGGGCCGCGTACGGCGCCGGGCCGGGGGCGACCCGCGGCTGTGCCGGCGGGGGGGCGGGCGCCGGCGAATGCGTGACGCTCGGCGAGTGCGTGACGCTCGGCGAGTACATGACGCTCGGCGAGTACGTGACGGCCGGTGAAGGGGCGGGCGAACAGACCATGCGGTACGTCGTTCTCGGAACCATCCGGGGGAACAGCCCGGTCCGCGGCCGATAGGTCGTTACCAAACGCCCGGTGAACGGATCCAATCGCTGCTCGACGCGCGGACCGAACAGCGCCGTCAAAATGGGGCGGGGCTCAGCCTCCAGCCGCGTCTCGGGCACGTAGTGGCAGGTCTGGGCCACCGGCGAGCAAACCGTCACGGGGGCGGCAACGGCCGCCGTGGGTACGCTCGTCGCCACCCTCGGCCCCTGGAACGGGGGCGCGAAGGTCGTCTGCGCCACCGCGGCGCCGCGAGGTCGCCCGCAGAGCCAGTCGAACAGCCCGCAGGCGCGGGCCGGGGCGGGCGATCCCGCTACGGCGGCGGCAAGCGGTACGAGAACCAGCTTGGAAATCGATTTCGTCAACATGACCATGCTCCCAAAGAGTGTACGATGCGGCTATGTTCTTATGAAACCATGAAATCGGCCCGGCGTCAAGCCGGTGCGGCAAGGCCCCCTCCATTTGGCGGCGTTTTCCGATTCGGAAGTCTGTACCGGTTTTTCCGGTCAGGGCGGCTGATTACCCGCTGCGGCGCGGGGCCATCCTGAACGAAGGGGCCATCCTGAACGAAGCGGCGCATGACCTGCGCCGCGCCAGCCGCCTTTCCTACAACTATACCTCGTACCTCACACTTGGGCCTGGTAAGGGGACAGATCGGTAGGGTGGGTCAAACAAGCCGCTTCTTTGGTGGGTCATCGGTCGCTACTGCCGACGTGCTTCCAGGCAAGCGGGCTGCAAGTCAGCTTGATTGCGGCTTGTGCAGTCCCACCAACGATCTACGCGGCCTTGGCCCATCCTACGTATATCAATAATCCGGGCTATTCCCCTGTACGTTGCCCGACTTCGTAAAGGTCGAACAGCGCGAACAGAAGCTCTCGGAGATTTCCCCCGCACTGCGGGAAGAGGCGGGCGACGTCGCGCTGGTGAACCCGCGTTTCGTAGCCCTCCTGCAACCGCGCGGCGATGCGCTGGGCCAGCGGCAGGTCGACCTGCGTGCGGAACAGGACGGGCAATCCGACGGGGCCGTGCGAGGTGACCAGGAGCCCCAGCCCTCGGCGCCGGCAGAGCTTGCACAGCCGGCGCCGGTGGAAGAACCCGAGCTGCTCGTAGCCGTCGATAACCACCACGTCGCCCGCGGCCAAGCGGCTCGCCTCACAATTTGCCGGCAGGCGCCGCTGCCCGTCGTGCAAGGCGACGGCCGTCACCTGCCGGCCGTCGCGCCGGACCTGCGGTAGTAGCGTTGCCAGCAGGGTCGACTTGCCGGAGCCGTGCGGGCCGACGATGGCGGCCCGGCCGCCGGTGCGGTGGAAGCGGTCGGCGAGTGCCGCGGCGGTTTCGCCCGGGGGAAACAGAAACGGCACTGCGCCGGGGCGCACGGAGCGGGTGCAAAAGGGATTCGCCGGGGCTTCGGATTCCGGGCGGGGGAGGGTCACGGCGGGGTGGGCTCCAGGGCGGGAAGGCTGCCGAGTTGAAAGCCGCGCTGCCCGACCACCTCCCGCCCTCCGTGCAGCAAGGCCCGCACGCGCACGCACCAGCGGACCTTCAGAATGGCCCCGTCGTAGGAGAGCGGCGTTTGCGGCAGCGTGGTCTGGAAGGGGTTGGCCCGGTTCGGGGCCGCCCAGTCGCCCGACTCGGCACAGGCGCGCCAGAAGGCGTGCACGGCCATGTCCTCCTCGCCCTTCCCCTCGGTGTACCACAAGACGGAGGTCTCCACGGCCTTCACCTCCCGGGCACGCACCCCGCGCAGCCGGAAGCTCCCGGCCAGGGCGCCTCCGGGCGGGTACACCTGCCGATCCTGATCCAGGCGGATGACAACTGCCGGTTTACTCATGGCCGTCGGTCGGGTCGGCGGGGCAGACAATGACGGGATAGTCGCGGCGGTAGTCGGGCCAACCGGCGACGCGCCCCTGAACGACCAGCCGCCAGGTGACCGAATTGTGCTCCGACTTGAACGAATGCATGGCGCCGGCCGGCATCGTCAGTTCGCACCTCGCCTGAAACGGGATGGACCGGCGGCCCTTCCGGCCGTTGCCGCAGTAGAGCCGTTGGGTGTAGACCTCGCGCGTCTCGGTGCGCGTGTTGGTCCCCTCGCGATAGGTGGCCTGCTCCTCGCAGCGAAGCTGCAACTCCAGCGCGTCCGGCGGCATTCGGCCCGACTGCGAGATGAACACCTCGTAACGACTGCCGGGGTGCAGGGGATGGTCGGACAATTCCACTTGGGTCGGACCGACCCCCGCCGTCAGGAGCAGCCGCCGGGCCAGGACGGCAATGAGGAACACGCCTGCCAGGACGAACGGCACAAGGAAGCAGGTCATTGCCCAATCGGGCTCGCCCGCCAAATGCCCATTGACGGCCTTCACCAAAAACACGCCCACCGTGCCGTTCCACCCCACACACGCCAGCAGCGCGCCGAACAGCGCCCAGCCGGGCGAGGGGCCGATGGGCAGCCGGTAACGCAGCTTCGTGCCCGGACTGTCGGTAATGCTGGAAACCTCCGGGACGGTGGGATAATCCGGTGCGGCGCGGCCGTTGCCCTGCAGCAATTGGCGCCCGGCGGCGCGGCGGGCGATAGTCGCGCGCCGCTCGGCTGTGATGTGCCAGCGTACCAGGCGGCACACCAGCCCCGCGGCGCCGATCAGCATGAACAGCATCGGCAGGGCCAGGATCGTCCACACCCACCAGCGGTAGCCGCGGACGAGGACGACGCGTTCGGGCCGGGTCGGATCGTACCAGCAGCGGTACTGCTCGCCGCGGGTGAAGCGGTCGAGCACGGCCGCCGCCCCTTCCCGCTCGGCGGAATAGGAGTTGGCCGCGTTGCCGGTGGTCGCAACGTCGTAGGTCCACGCGGTCAGGGAGCGGCCGTCGACGGTGTACCGGATCTTGATTTCCGGCCGATACAGCCGGTCGTCGTGGTTCTCCCGCTCGGCAACCCGTTTGTCGAGCACCACGCACGTGTGTTCCACGAATTCGTGGTTGGCGCGCCATTCGGGCAGGACCAAGCCGTATAGCAATCCGGCCAGAACTCCGGCGCCGGCCGCGAGGAGGACGGCGAAGAATGCGGCTTCGCCGGCCGCCCCGAGCTTGCTGGGGCCGGTGCGCCGGTGTCCCCGTTTCTTTTCGTAGATACGCAGTCCGCGCGGCAACGTCAATCTCCTTCCGGAAGCGCGCCGGCGCCCTTCTTAGCAGCAAGCCGACCCCACCCCGCCGAATGAGGGAGCGCCGGGAAACGCCGTTGGCCGTCAACGAGGTTGCGACGGCTGTTCCTGAACTAGCCCGGGTTTCGAATCCTGTTTTTTCTCGCGATAAAAGCCGATCCCCTCCAGCGCCTTGTACACCTCTTCCAGGGTCTTCTCGCCAAAATTGGAGATGGCCAGCAGGTCGTCGCGCGTGCAATGAAGCAGGTCGTCGACCGTGAAGATTCCCCGTTCCTCCAAGCAATTTGTGGTGCGGACCGTCAGTCCGATTTCCGCGGTGCTCAACTCCAGTTTCGCCGCAACTTCCCTTTCCTCGTCGGCAACGGTGTGCCGTATTGGAATCCGAGTTCCCATGGGATGCCCTTTCAGCAATAAGCCGAACGATCTGCGAACAGGTAATGCCTAATTATAGCAATGGGTGGACGCCCTGCCTAGCCCCCGAGGCCGATTCGACCCAATGGTGCGTTGCGTTAAGTCTTATGGTATCCGACCGAGGAACTCACGCAAGGTGTCGTAATAGGCGGGCGGAGCCGGGTCGTTGTGGTCGAGGCCGGGCAACGCCATAAACTGCTTCGGCTGGGCAGCCTTGGCGGCCTCGAACAGACGTTCGCCCTGCTCGAAGGGGACAATGCGGTCGGCCGTGCCGTGGCTCTGCAGCAGCGGTCCCTCGTAGCGGCCGATCTTGCTGATCGCGTCGAACCGGTTGCGCATCAGCAGGCGGGCTGGCACGAATGGGTAATGCACGGCCGCCATGTCGGGGGCACTGGTGAAAGCGTTCTTCAGCACCAACGCGCGGCCCCCGTCCGCCGCGGCCAACTCGACCGCCACGGCCGCCCCCAACGACTTGCCCATCAACACGACCCGTTCCGGCTCCACCCCGGCCCGCTCGGCAAGCCAAGCCCGGGCGGCGCGGGCGTCGGCGTACACGCCTTGCTCATTGGGCCGCCCCTCGCTGCGACCGTAGCCGCGGTAGTCGTACACCAGGATGCTGGCCTCCGCGCGCCGGGGAATGGTGCGGAGAATATCGGCCCGGTACGTCACGTTCCCGGCGTTGCCGTGGCTGAAGAGGATAACCGCCCGCGGGGAGGGGTGCTCGACGTACCACCCGTGCAGCTTCACCCCGTCGGCCGCTTCGAACCAGGCGTCCTCGAAATCGAGGGCGGGCGGGTCCCAGTCGCCGGCGGGGTATCTCGCGGGAATGAATATGAACGTCTCTTCGAGCCACATCATGATTAGTATGAGCCCGAGATACACCAGAAGCAAGGTGCGCAGAAAACGCCAGGCCGGCAACAGCCACGCAGGCCGCCGTGCCGACCGGGCGGGGGGAGGCGCTCGTTGTTCGGGCTGGTTCGACATGGGTTTAGCCTGGTGACCACCGCTCCGGCCGGGCGAGCCGGCCGGTGGCGGAAGAGACCACCGCTCCGGCGGGGCAAGCCGGCCGGTGGCGTGCGGGGGCGTTCGGGCTTCAGAACCGGTAATTCGGATTCCGGATGTCGAAATCGGCGTCGGTGAAGCCCACGTTCAGCTTCAGGTCGAGATAGGTGTACTCCTCGATCAGTTCCGGCGCCCCTCCGGGAGTGGTGGGCCACGAATACGACTCGTAGCGAATCGGGATGTTCAGTTCATCGTCGACGAAGACGCGAGCGAGATGGAAGCGGAAGTTCCGTCGGGGCACCGGATGCACGACCTCGATGCAGGTGGTTACGCGGTCGCCGACCTTCGCCCTTTGGTAATACTTCACCTCGCATTCGCCGTACTTGGTGTCGGCCTCGGCCACTTCAATCAAACGCCGGACAAGATTGAGGATGCCGATTTCCGTGATGGGATACCGGTTTCCCTGCATGGCGAGGACACCGTCGGGCTGGAGCGAAACGGTTCCGAAGACGCTGCGGACTCCCGTTCCGCGTGCCCACATTTTCCCCTCATTCTGCCCCTCGACGTAAATCACCTCCTGTTCGCGGAGATTTGCGGGAGATAGGAAGTGCAGGTAAACACTGAAGGGGCGGTGGCGCACCTTGATGAACATTTTTTGGTAATCGCCTACCTCGCCTCCGATCCGCTCCCGCTTGACCAACACCGCGGAATAGTCCTCAATCGCCTCGACGTCGCGGAGGCCGTCGTACGCCCAGCGAAGGGTAGGCATAAGGGGATGTTCCCCCGGCTGCTGCTGGTTCGCTATGGCCCCGGCGACGCCATCGGGGCGGTTGCGCCGGTCTGCCACTTGTTGGTGGCTGCGGGTAGACTCTCCGCGGGGGCGGTTAGCCCGGGAGTGCGACCCGTCCTGCCGCCTTGGTATCGGAATCTCCCTCGAATCGCGGCCGGGAGCTTGCCCCCACGCCGCGGTCGAGAACGCAAGAAAGGCCAGAAGCCAAGCCGGGAGCCTGCGAAGGCCGGGGATGATGCGAAACCACATGAAGAAAACTCCTTTACAAGGGCACACTACCAGAAAGGCGGCCCGCGGAAAACCGGTACCGCGCCGCCTTACCTGATTCGATCCTCCGTGTCCTGGGAAATAACCGATTCCTGCGGAACAGTCTCCCTGTTCCGAGGTTATCGCATTCTACGGCCCGCAAAATTACAATGTTCGCTCGTGGCAGGGCCGATTCAGCCAGTTGGCCCCGTTCCCGTTTTCCGAGAATCGGGGATTATCGGCAAATTCTACCCCATTACCCGCCTTCAGGGGAGTCCAATTCGTGAAATTGACCGAAATGCACATCGTGACCGTCGTCTCCGTTCCTTTCGAGGAGAACGCGTATCTCGTGTACCGGCCGGGGAGCCGGCAATGCCTAGTCGTCGATCCCGGGTTGGAGCCCGAGCGGATCTTGCAGCAACTGCAGGAGAGCCGGCTGGTGCCGGCGGCCATTTTGAACACCCATGGGCATAGCGACCACATAGCCGGAAACGCGGCATTGAAGCGGCGGTGGCCGGAATGCCCGCTGGTAATCGGCGAAGCCGACTCTGCGAAGCTCGCCGATCCGCAGCAAAATCTATCGGCCATGTTCGGGTTCCAGCTCGTCAGCCCCCCGCCCGACGTGACGGTCCGGGACGGGCAGGTGTATTCGGCCGCGGGGCTGGAGCTTCGAGTTTTGGCGATTCCGGGCCATTCCGCGGGACACGTGGTCTATGTGATTGACGACCGCGTTCCGGCGGCCGCGTTCGTCGGCGACGTCATCTTCTCGGGCGGTATTGGACGGACCGACTTTCCCGACGGCGATTTCCGAGCGTTGGCCGAGGGGATCCGCCACAAACTCTACCGACTTCCGGACGACACGGAACTGTATCCCGGCCACGGGCCGCCCACGACCGTCGGCCGGGAGAAAGAGCATAACCCGTTTGTTCCAGGCCGGTAAATGGAATGCCCGGCGGGTCCGGTTTAACGGTAGGGATGGACGTTGCTGTCCGTCGCGCGCCACCTGGCCACTCCCTCCGCCACCCCCAACTTTGGGGGGTGATATGGTAGCCGCCAACCGCGTCCGCTCGACTTCGCACGCGCTGCTGCCTGGGGTACACTGGGGAGGTATCAACTGCGGGTTACCCGATTGCCTGATTATTTTGCTTCGACACGATGGGAGTGCCTATGATGGAATTTAGCCGGCGACAGTTTCTCGGCGGGGCGGCGGCAGCGGCTGTGACGGCCGCCTGCGCGCAGCCCCGGGAAGCCGGTCGCGCCGCCAACGCGGCGAAATACAAGGCGGCGATCATTGCCGAGGGCCGGGGAAACGGGTATGGCCACCACCACCACTTGGTCTTCGCCAAACGCCCGGACGTGGCCGTGGTGGCGCTGGCCGACCCCTATGACGACGTCCGGGAGGAGCGGGCTGCCGAGGCCGGGGCCGCGCGGGTCTACAGCGATTACCGCGAAATGCTAGAAAAGGAACGACCCGACCTGGTTTCCATCGCGCCGCGGCATACCGATCGGCGGGTGGAGCACATGCTCGCCTGCGCGGAATACGGATGCCACGGATACGTCGAGAAGCCGCTGTGCGCCGATTTGGCGGAGGCCGATCGCATCATCGAGGCCATGGACGAACGCGGCCTGAAGTGGGTCATCGCCCATAACTTCACCGCCACGCCCATCGTCCGCCACGCCAGGCGGCTGCTGTTCGAGGAAGGCCTGATTGGCGAGG
>PWXP01000450.1 GCA_003561895.1 Planctomycetaceae bacterium
CCGCCGCCACTTCCTCCGGCGAGGCGACGCGGCTGATGTCATCGCGGAACGCGCGGGCGCCGGGGCGGCCGTGGGCGTAGCGGGCGGCCTCGCGGCGGAAGTGGACGGCGGCGCGGGCCGCGCCGTGCTGCGCGGCCAGCATGCGGTAATGCGCAAGCAGCAGGTCGCGCTGCTCGCTCAGGCCGGGCTCCGGCGGCACGGGCTCGCCGCGTAGCGCGGCGGCCGCCGCGCGGAAGAGCCACGGGCGCCCCAAGCCCGCGCGGCCGATCATCACGCCGTCCACCCCGTATCGGGCGAACGCGGCGACGACGTCCTCGGCCGTCTTCAGGTCGCCGTTGCCGATGAGCGGGATGCGGCGCAGGTGCGGCTTGACGCGGGCGATCTGCTCCCAGTCGGCCCGGCCGCGAAACAGTTGGTCGGTCGTGCGGCCGTGCACGGTCAGCGCGGCCCCGCCCGCCTCCTCGACCGCCCGGGCCACGTCGGCCGCCGTGATGCATCGCGCCGACGGCCCCAGGCGGATCTTGGCCGTCACCGGCACGCCGGGGCACGCCGCCGCCACGCGGGCCACCAGTTCGCCCACGCGGTCGGGCCGGCGCAGCAGGTAGGCGCCGCTTTGGGCCTTTTCGGCTACGTCGCGCGCCGGGCAGCCGAAGTTCAGATCGATCAGGCTGGGGGCGAACTGCTCGACCAGCCGGCGGGCCGCCGCGGCCAGCGTGCCGGGGTCGTTGTCCCAAATCTGGATGCCCAGCGGGCGCGGCTCCTCGGCCGCGCCCCACAGCCGGCCGGGCGGCTCCTCGCCCCGGGCATCGATGGCCTGCAGTCCCCGCGCACTGAGCATTTCAGTAAACAGCAGGCCGGCTCCACCCAACCGGCGCACCAGCGAGCGGAACGCGAAGTTCGAGAAGCCGGCCATCGGCGCGGCGAGCACGGGGGGCGCGATGGAGAGATTGGCGATGTGAAGCGGCGGGGGCATGGCGTTGGTAGTTGCCAAACATCGCTCCACCGGGGCAGGCCCGGATGGTGGCGGGGAGGCGTTGAGCGTTGGTTGGTAATTGCCAGACATCGCTCCACCGGGACAAGCCCCTTCCACCAGATCGTGGCGGGCCTCAGCCCGAAGCTCGACGCGCATTGATGGCATCCTTGATTTCAGCCTTCGCCTCTGCCAGTCGCAGCGCCGGCCTCGAACTGGGGTTGTCGAGCCTGTCCGCAATTATCGTCTCATGCCATTCCGGCGAGACGAACGACTGCGAATCAGCCGCTAGATCCCGCCAGATAAGATCCATCGCCGCCAACTTCTCTTCACGGCTTAGATTATCGATCATCGTTTCAAGGGTCATCTTGTTTCCTACGACGTAACCGTTCATAGGGGGACAGTCCCCCTGTGAACGGCGGCATAACCAGCACCGCCTCCCTCGTCCGCTCACTCGCCCGTCACCAGCGCCTTGACCAACTGGTCGTCGGGCGTGCCGGGGGGCAGGACACGGAGGGCGTAGTCGGCAATGGCCTGGTTATAGGCGGTCAGGGTGGCGAGGAACGCCAGCGTGTGGTCGGTCTGCCGGTCGAGGGCGTCGAGCACTTCGCCGAACGTGGCGGCGCCGTCGAGCCAGGCGGCTTCAGTCTCCGCCCGGGCGGCGTCCGAAGCGACCACGGCTGTCGCCGTCTCGCGAATGTTGGCTGACAGCCGGGGCACCGTGTCGGCCAGCCGCCGCAGGGGCCACGAGCGGCCCAATTCGGGCGGCAGCGAATCGAACTTCAGCAGGTAATCGCCCGCGTGGGGACGAGTGACCGCCATCGGCCATACGGCGTCGAAACTCCGCCCGAGTGCCTCGGCCAGGTAAAACTGGGCCTCGACCAACTCGGCATGGGCGGCCGCCGAGGCCGCTTCGGCAGCCGCGCGGGCAACGCGCAACCGCCGCGCCTCCGGCGAATGATCGGCCATGGCAAGTGCAAGCTCTTCGAGCCACTGGCGATGTTGCTCCCGAACCTGCCAGGCGGCCGCCCCCTGCCGAACGGTCCAGTACGCGGCGATCAGGGCGCGGCGGTCGCCGGTGCGCCGGGCGAGGCAAGGGAGCAACTCGACCGGCTCACCGGATCCGTCCGGCAGGTTGCGGGTCCAGTGCAACGCCAGGCTGAGTTGCTTCGCCCGGGCGCCGGGCGGGGTAGCGGCCAACCCCGTGTACAGCGGCGGCAACACGGCGGCGTGCCGCAGCGCCGTTTGACGTGTTCGGTGGGGCGCGGGCCGCTCGTTCGAGAGCGGCGCGACCTCGCTGTCCGACTCGAACGGCAGGGGCGTCGACGGCACGGGGTCGGCCGGAGCGGGGTCGGCCGGAGCGGGCGAATCGGCATCGCCCGGCTGCCCGTCCGGCTGCCCGTCCGGCTGCCCGTCCGGCTGCCCGTCCGGCTGCCCGTCCGGCCCGAGCCGCTCGATCGGCACCACGGGGCGCGGCGGTAGTACGTTATCGGTTCCCGCTTCCGGGGCCCCGTCCGGATCGGGCTCCGGTGCGCTGTGCGGATCGGGTGTCTCCGAGGGAACCGGTGCGTCGGCGAAACGTTGCGCCGGCGTGGGTTCGCCGGACGAGGGCCGCACGGCGGGGGTCGGCTCGCCCTGGGCCGCCGGCGCTACCGCCATAGGAACCCGAACCGGCTCGGTGAACTCGGCCGGCTTCACGCCGGAGGCTTCGTCGGACACCAAGGGGCGAACCGGCTCGCGGCTCGGGCGGATCAGAAGGCCCACCAGCCCCGCACCGCCCGTCCCCGGCGGGGCCACGGCCACCGCGTACTCGGCAATGTCTTCGTTGTAGCGGCACACCGCGGCGATCCACGCGCGCTGCAGTCGGTGGAGCGCCGCGAGGCTGTCCACCCGGTCGGTCCCCCGGCCGCCCTCGGCGGCGTCGGCGAGGGCGGCGCAGGCCTCGTCGGCCGCGGCAACGGCATTGGCCAGGGCTTCGATGGTTTGGAATTGAAGTGGCAGCGTCCGGTCCAATCGCCGCGCCGCCGCCGGCGCCGTGCGGTAGGCGAACAATTCGCCGAACCGGGTTAGGTACGGGCCCACGTGCGGCCGGTCGGCCGGCAGCGGGAGGGCCGAGTCGGTGGGCAAGCCCGCCAGCACTGCCAGCGTGTGCTGGGCCGCCAGGACCTGGAGTTCGGCCTCGCCCAGTTGGGCCTTCGACGCCGCCCGGGCCGCCTCCGGCCGTGCAGCCTGCCCCGCGGGCACTTGCGCCTGTTGCAGCCGCCGGTCATAGTCGAGTTGGAAGCGGTAGGCGGCTACCGTTTCGACCAGCCGCCAATATGCCCGAACCACCTCAAGCTGCTCGGCCCGGTCGGGGATGCCCGCCAGGGCCGAGCCCAGCGTAATGGGTTGTCCGGTGAGGGTATGTCCTGTCGGCAGGATGAGGGAGTCAGCGACCAATTCAGGTGGAGTGAGCCGCGCCCGACGAGGGGGCTCAGGCGGCTCAGACGGGAGGCCGGTCGGCGCGTCGGATGAGGCAGGCGGGGGAGTGGGCGAGTCGGCGGCGTTGTCGGTGGAGGCCGGCGGCGCGTCGGTGGAGGCGCGGCCCGGCGGAACCGGCGCCGGCTGCCCGGCTGCACTCGCCTGCGCGGGCAGGCACAAAAGGCACTGAAGAACGAGCGTTTCCAACATGGCGAGGGCTCCGGTCGAGGGGGCGTGCTTCCAAGCGTCGTTAACCTGCCATTTTTTCGGGTCGGCGTCAAGGGGTGTTGGATGGAGCGTTCTTCCTGACATTCACTCCGACCCCGCCCGGGTTCCGATCGCGCCGCACGGTGCTCCTCCTCCCTGGCCGTTCGCCTTTGTGGCGGCCATGTGCTACAATACACGTTGATCGTCCACGCATCTATTTGAGGACAATGTTCGTGCATAACCACCGAGGTATTCTGACCGTATTGGTTTCGGCGGCGCTGTTGGCGGCGGCGGCCGTCACGGCGGCCGCGTGGTACTATCCACGCCTGCCCGACCCCGGCCGCGCAAACCGGCGCGAGTTAATGCAATGGCTTGTGACGCGCGACCTCGAGCACGTTGCCGCGGCTACGCGCCGGGCCCTGGCCCGGCGATTGGAGGAAGAGTTCTCCGGCGAGGTCGACTGGGCCGCCCCGGCCGGCGAGTTGACCGATCCGCAGCGCCGGCGGCTGTACGAGAACGTCGGCCGGCTCGTCGGCCCGTGGTTGCAGGACCACGCCGAGCGTTATGCCGCATTGCCGGCTGCCGAGCGCCGGGCCTACCTCGACGGGTTGATCGACACGCTTCAGCGGTGGCGGGGGCTGGAGGAGCTGGTCCCCGGCGACTGCCCGGGCGGCCCCGCGCCGCCGGGGCTGACGGCCACGGCGCGCCGACAGCTTGGGGTCATGCAGGAGCAGGGAAGCGCGCCCGAGCAAAGGCAGGCGCGGGAGTTCGTCTCGGCCCTACAGACCCGCTGGTTCCTCCGCGAACTCTCCCAGCGTCTCGAAGGCGCCGCCGGCTCGCGGAACTCCTCCCAGTAAGCCCGAGTGATCCATGCAGGGCGGGCCAGGGTCACGCCATTTCTTGGCTCTTCCGTTTCTAGCCGGGATTATTCACGAGCCCGTAGCGGAGAATTCGTAAGAATGCCTTTGTGCACAACGACTTAGGGTGCGCTCAGAAATAACTTGGATAAATTGTAGAAGGCACACGCCGTGTGCCGTCCCTGAAATAAACGCTGTCGGCACCTAGGAACGGAAAAGCCGGAAATTCGCGCCAGTCGCGCTGAAGCCCGACTCAATGGGCGGGCTCGACCTTGAGGGTTGGGTGGTTTGGTTGCTTTTCGTTCCCAATGTGCGACAATAAGAGAGTGTTGGGGTGCGTTCGGGCAGCAGCGCGACGGCCCCATCCGCAGCCCCCCAATCCTATTACTGGGCACCCCCCATGAAAGCACCCATTTGGCCCCTTTCGCTAGCTCTGCTTCTTTTGAGTTTGATGATTCCGCCCGCGCTTGCCTCGCCGACAGGGGAAGCGGCCGACGAGGAGGCCGCTGCGGCGGCCGAGGAGCCGGCAACCGAGGAAGCTGCAGACGACGAGAAGGCGGACAATGATAAGCCGCCCGCCGAAGAACCGGCCGAGACGGAAGAACCGGCCGACGAGGAAGAACCGGCCGACGAGGAAGCGCCGGCCGACGAGGAAGCGCCGGCACCCAAGCCCACGGAACCCAAGCCCGACACCCACAAAATCGCGCCCGAGCCCCTAGTGGTGAAGCTTTCGCTGGACGGGGTGTTCGAGGCGCAGCGGATGCACGAGGTGGTCCTGCGGCCGGAAACCTGGTCGACGTTCAAGGTGGTCGAGGCGGTCGAGCACGGCGAACGAGTGGACGAAGGGCAGGTCGTGGTCCGGTTCGAAACGGACGACATCGATCGGGCCATTGCCGACTTGCAGCGCGACCGGAAGCTGGGCGAGCTTACGTTCAAGACGGCCCAACTGGAAATGGAAACTCTCGAACAACTCATCCCGCTGAACCAGGCTTCCGTTGAGCGGCAACGGGCACATACCAAAGAGGATCGGGAATACTACCTTGAGGTCGAGGCCCCCCTAAGCCGGCGCACGGCCGACGCTATGCTGAAACAGGCCCGGCAGACGCTCGAGTACCAGCGGGAGGAACTCGAACAGTTGGAAAAGATGTACCGGGCCGATGAATTGACCGAGGAGACCGAGGAGATCGTGCTGCGGCGGGCGCGGCATGCGGTGGAGCGGGCGGAGTTCCTCCTGGAGCGGACGGAGATCCGGCACGAGCGAACCGTCGAGGTCGAATTGCCGCGCCGCGAGGTGTCGGTCAAGCAAAGGGCCGAGCGCGACATCCTCGAAAGCGAATTGCTGCTGGCCACGCTCCCCTTGCGGCTCGAACAGGCCCGCACCGAGTTCGAAAAGGCCAAGGTCGCGCGGGAGCGTTCCGAGGAGCGCCTCGCCGACTTGGAGGCCGACCGCGAGTTGATGACCCTCAAGGCCCCGTCCGAGGGTGTGGTTTACTACGGGCGGAGTGTCGACGGCGCCTGGCGGCGGGGCGCCTCGGCCGAGGCCCTGCGCACCGGCGGCACCGTGCCGGCCAACGACGTGTTCATGACCGTCGTCGAACCGCGGCCGCTGGTGGTCCGCTCGTCGGTGGTCGAGCGGCACCTGGCCGACTTGACCCGCGGCTTGCAGGGCACCGCCACGCCGGCCGCCTTTCCGGACCTCAAACTGCCGGTCCGCCTCGATCGGATTGCCGACGTGCCCGACGCCGGCACAAAGTTCGCCGCGGTTTTCCGCGTCGAACTCGACCTGGAGGCCGACCCCATCATGCCGGGGATGACGTGCGAGATGGAGTTCACCCCCTACCGTCAGCGCGGCGCGCTGGTGGTGCCCACCAATGCCGTATTCCCCGACGAGTGGGACCCGCAAAAACGGTATGTCTGGCTTTATCGCGAAGACGCCGAACCGCAGCGCCGCACGGTGATGCTGGGCCGGGAGGTGGACGATAAGGCCGAGGTGCTCGAAGGCCTGGAAGAAGGCGACGAGATCCTGACCGAGGCTCCCGACTGATCCCCGCAACGGCCCTCGCCGTGGGGTGGAAACGGACGTGCAGTTGACCTCACCAATGGTTCCGTTGGAGTTCACGCTTTAGCGTGCGAATCGACGATGTGCGACCCCCGGCACGCTAAAGCGTGAACTCCAACAGTACTCCGCAAGCCCGTTCCTGCACCCCCTGACACCTGACACCTGACATGCAACGAATGTTCCTGCTTGGCTTTGCGGCCGCCGTGCTGCTTGCGCCCGCCGCGGCTGCGTCGGAAACGCCCACGGAGTCCTTGCCGCGGGCCGTCAGCGCCCCGCAACCGCCGCCGGTCGATCCGCCCGACCGGGAAGCGATCGACGGCGCAATTCGCCGCGGGGTCGAGTTCCTGCTCGAGCGGCAGAACGACGACGGGTCGTGGGGCTCGCACCGGACGGGTCGGCCGGTGAACATCTTCGCCCCGGTGCCGGGCGCGCATCACGCGTTTCAGGCGGCAACGACCGCGCTGGGCGTCGCCGCGCTGATCGAAACCGGCGGCGACCACCCCGAGGTGGCCGCCGCGCTGGACCGCGCCGAGCATTGGATGGCCTTGAACCTGCCGAGGGTGCGCCGGGCCACCCCCCGGGCCATCTACAACAACTGGGCCCACATCTACGCCGTCCAAGCCCTGGCCCTGATGCACCGGCGGCACGAGGGAAACTCCGAACGGCAAGAGGCCATCCAGGCGCATATCGAACAGCAGATCGACCGGCTCGAGCGCTACGAATTCCTCAGCGGCGGCTGGGCGTATTACGACTTCGGCACGCAGACCCGGCAGCCCAGCGGGCCGTCGGTGAACTTCATGACGGCCGCCGGCCTGATTGCGCTGGACGAAGCGCGGCCGTTGGAAGTGGACATTCCCCACGGCCTGATCGACCGGGCCGTCGAATCGATCCGGCGGCAGCGTACGGCCGACTTCAGCTACGTCTATTCCGAGTCGTGGATGTTCTATCCCATGCAGCCGGTCAACCGGCCGGCCGGCAGCCTGGGCCGATCACAAGCCGGCAACGCCGCGTTGCGCATCTGGGGCGACGAGGGCGTGACCGACGAAGTGCTCGGCACCTGGCTGGACCGGCTGTTCGCGCGGAACGGCTGGCTGTGCATCGCGCGCAAGCGGCCCATCCCGCACGAGTCGTGGTTCTCGGTGGCCGGGTACTATTTTTACTTCGGCCATTACTACGCGGCCCGGTGCATCGAGCTGCTGCCCCCGGAGCGGCAGGAACCGTACAAGCACCAGATGGCGCACCTGATGTTGGGCCTCCAGGAGGCCGACGGCTCGTGGTGGGACTTCCCACTGTTCGACTACCACCAGCAGTACGGAACCGCGTTTGCGCTGATGACGCTGGCCCGCTGCCGCGAGTGAACTACTCCGGGAACGCCTCCGGCGGGTCGATGACCGGGAACTCGCCGGAAAGGGCATTGAGAAACTCAACCATGTCGGCCACTTCCTCCTCGGAAACCCGGCCCTCGAGCGCCCGCATCTGGATCGACAGGTTCGGGTTGTCCTGGCCGCCCTGGGCCATGAATGCCACGGCCTCCTCCAGGGTCTCCACACTGCCGTTGTGGAAGTACGGGTGCGTACTGGCCACTTCGCGCAGCATGGGCACGCGGAACCGGCCGCGGTCGCGTTCCTCGTCGGTCACGCCCATCCGTCCGGGGTCGGGCTCCGGCAAATCGGCCCCGACGCCGGCGTTGTGGAACTGGTAGTTGCTGAACAGCGGCGGGGCGTGGCACACGGCGCAGTAGTCGTTGAAGGCGGCCAGCCCGCGCTGCTGGGCCTCGGTCAGGGCGTCTTCCTCGCCCGCCTTGTACCGGTCGTAGGGCGAGTTGCCGCTAAGGATCGTCCGCTCGAAGGCGGCGATGGCCTTGGCAAAGCCGTCCTCGGTCACGTCGGTGCCGAACACCTCCTGGAACCGCTCCCGGTACCCCTCGATTTGGTTGAACTGAAGGACGACGTTGTCCATCTTGCTCCCCATTTCGACCGGATCGGCCACCGGGCCGACCGCCTGCCCTTCCAGGCTGTCCGCCCGGCCGTCCCAGAACTGCACGGGGGCGTAGGCGGCATTGATGACCGTGGGGGAGTTTCGGTTCCCCACCTGCGGGTGGCCGTCCGGCCCAATGATCCCCTCGCTGGTAGGCCGATGCTCCGCCCAAGCCATCTGCGGATCGTGGCAGGTGGCGCACGAAATGGTGCCGTCGCGGCTGACGCGCTTGTCGAAGAACAACAAGCGGCCTAGTTCCACCTTTTCGGGCGTCATGGGGTTGTCTTGCGGGATGTTCAAATCCGGTAGCCCCAGCGGGATGATCGGCAGGGCGGCCGGCGGCTCCGCATCAGGCGGAGCTTCGGCAGCCTCGTCTTCGGGGGTAACTTCGTCTGCCGGCTCCACGGCAGGCTCCTCGTCGACGGCCGGAGGCCGCGGGGGCTCCGCCGGGCCGCATCCTATGCCCAGCACCGTCAGCGCCGGCAACAGGAAGCCGCAAACAAACAGCCAAGACAATCGGGTCGCTCTCATCGCACCTCTCTCCTGAAACTCAAGATGAACCGAATTACCAATGCCCACTTCAAGACGAACGGCAATTTTACCAAGTGCAACTGCCGTCCACAACCGGGGCAGCCGCGCAAAAAAGCACGCGCAAAAAAGCCGGCACTGGCGGCCACTGCGAGAAACGACTAAACTAGAGTTTGCGGGTGCCGTTTGCACCAATCCCGCCACGGTGGTTTCCACCTGCCTCCAACAGTAAGGGCCATTGCGATGAATCGGAATCATGTCTCACGCCGAAGTTTCCTGACAAGTTCCACGGTGCTCGCCGCGGCCGGCGCGGCGCCCTACTTCTTCACCAGCCGGGCGGCCAAGGCCAAGGCCGCCAACGACCGGCTGGGCATCGGGGCCATCGGCACCGGAGGAATGGGCTCGAGCATCGGGCACAGGGCTGCCGGCCGCGGCGAGATGCGGGCCTGCGCCGACGCCGACACGACCCGCGCCGAACGGTTCGCCGAACGCTACGAAGGACGCTGCGCCGTGTACCAGGACTACCGGCGGGTGCTCGACCGCGACGACATCCAGGTAGTCACCATCGGCACGCCCGACCACTGGCACACCAAGCCGGC
>PWXP01000232.1 GCA_003561895.1 Planctomycetaceae bacterium
GCGTGGTCCTGTTGGAGTTCACTCTTTAGCGTGCTGGGAGAACGCTCTGTGTGTCGCGAAAATTGGGACAGTCGCCCCCCTGTGAACGGCCGCGGCTCCCGTAGTCGGTGGTCCACTGTCACCTGAGGTTGTTCAGGAAGTAATTGAACCGGAGATTGCTCAGCAGGATGTTCGCCGCCAACTCCAGGGGGGTGTAGTCGAGCATGACGATGTCGTTCGGCTGGATGAGGATGCGTTCCTGGGGATTGTTGAGCGTGCGCGGCAAGCGGGTGCGGATGTTCATCGGATAGCCGTCGACCATGCGCACGACGGTTACCTGAGTGGGCGGAATCATACCGCCCATCCCGCTGCCGAACCTTCCGCGGGTGCCCCCGCCACTGGCGACGCCGATGGACCCGCCGGCCATGGAAATGGCGCCCAGCACGTCGAGGTCGTAGTCGCGGGGGATCTGGAATTGGCCGCCCGGCAGCACGCCGCCGGTGTAGAAGACCTCGGCTTCGCGCGATTCGACGAACAGCACGTCGCCTTGGTGTAGGAGGATGTCTTCCGGGTTCAGTTGCGGCAGCGGCACGCCGGGGGCCGCCCGCAACGGAATGCGCGTCATCTCCGATGCGGCCGGCAGGAGTTCCAGCATGGTGTGCCCCGACGGCTGCCATGGCGGCCGGCCATTGTTGGGCGGCATGAGCGGCAGAGGCTGCAAGGGCGCCGGCTGCGCGTGGCCGGCGGGCCTGACGCGGTCACGAGCGGCGCCACCCGCTTCCGCGCCGTTGCCGTCCCGGCGCGCGGCGGCTGCGAGCATCGAGGCCCGCTCGGCGTCGCCCGTCTTGGCGAACTCCTCGGCTACTTCGAGGGGGATGGGCGGTTTGCGGGCGCGCCCTTCCTGCTCCCTGGCAGCCAGCAGGGCGCCCAGGATGCGGTCGGGGTCGGCGTAGGGACCGTAGCCGCCGCGGAGGACCGTCACTTCGTTCGTGGCATCCATGCCCGGCAGGCCGCCGCTTTCGCTCAGGGCGTGTAGGATGTCGTTCTCATAGGCCGGCAGGTCGACCGTATAGATCTCCCCTCGCTTGGCGCTGCCTAGAAACATGTCACGCTGGCCGCCGGCCACCCGCTGCGTCGTCACGTCCTCGCGGATCACCAGGACCTGGTAGGTCCGGCGCCGCATGAGGCTGACGATGATCCGATCCCGGCCCGGCTGAATCACTTGCCGGGTGACGGTGTACGCCCGGCGGATGGCCTGTTCAGTCTGCGCCAGCGTGAGGCCCTCGACGCGAAGCGGCCCGACCAGCGGCATGGAGATGGTCCCGTCTTCGCGCACCGGGATGGGATAGCCGATGGCGGGCGGCTCCGACGCATCTTCGGGGAAGTGTACCGGCGGCGCGTCTTCGGGGGCGCCGAGGATGCCCTCGACGTAGATCCCCAACACGTCGCGAGGCCCTAGCAGGTAGGCCGGCGGGACGTCGCGCCGCAAGGCCAGGAAATTAATCGGCTCCTGGCTGCTCCGCGGCGCGTCGAGCACATTCGGCCGGACGCCTGCGGCGGGTACCCTGTGCCGGGCCATGGTACAGCCGCTGCTGAGTGTAAGCAGCAGCACGAGCCCGATTGTACTCCCCACAGGTTGGTAACGTGTGTGCATTCCCCGGTCCCTCCATGGGCATGACCGCCAGCCGCTTCCGCGCCGTCGGACTGCAAGGTGGCGACATTCACCAAAGGTATAAGAGCCATCAGGCCCCCCATACCGCGCCATCGGTTTCCTGCGATCGCACGCCGCCCCACCACTCGTCGCCGCCGGTCGTACTGATAGCTTCGACGAAACCGGTACCGGCAGCACAGCCGAATCGAACTGGATACGTGGAGTATTCGGCACCGCGCGGCCGTGCAACCGATTCAAGCGGTAGTTCCGGAAGCGATAATTCCGATTGTGCGGGTTTTGCGGGCCCGGCGAAATGCTTGGAAGCGCGAAAGCAGTCCGGCCGCTGGAACCGTTCATGGGGGACGGGCCCCATTTTTGCCCTTACGTTTTTCTCAACCGTTTTCCCTGCCGGCCCGATAGCACAAGGTAGATGACTCGGCGCACGGTAATGCCCCGCGATCATTCCGAAGGCCGTCGTTTTTCCACGGGAAGTGAAGGGGTTACCGTTCACGGGGCGGCGCCGGCAGTTGTCGCGGCTGTACGCGAAGGGGACAGTCCCCCTGTGAACGGTTACGTGAAAGGCAAGCGGCAGATCGGAGTTTGCGGTCGGCCAATCTTGAAAGGAAATATCCGATGAGAATACCATGCCACGTATACGTCCGGCGCCCGGCGCGGGGCCGATCGGCGGCCGCCGCGCTCCTGCCGGTTTCGGCGCTGCTGTTGACCTGGTACCCGCAGAGCGCAGCTCTCGCCGGGCCGGCGCCCCACCGGACGGCCCCCTTGCCATCGGTGGCCTCCTCCGAAGTCCGCGCCGCCGGTCGGCCGGCCGGCGCATCGGCACGGCTGTCCGGCGCATCGGCACGGCTGTCCGGCGCATCGGCACGGCTGTCCGGCGCATCGGCACGGCTGTCCGGCCGCAGCTACGACCGGGAACTCCGCGAGGCTTGGAGCCTGGAAGAGCTGGGACAATTCGCGCCGGCCCGGGCCGCCTATCAGCAACTCGTTACCGACTTCCCCCATCGCTATGAGGCCTACCATCGTTTGGGCGTGCTCGACGACTACGAGGGCCGGCACCAGTCGGCCCAGGTGTGGTATACTCGTGCCTACCGGCTTTATTCGGACGACCCGTGGTTGCTCAACGACCTGGGCCGATGCCTGATGGACCAGCAGAAGTGGGCATTGGCTGCCACGGTTTTGGAGCGGGCGGTGGCCCTGGCGCCGGAAGAGCCGAGGCATCGGCGGGACCTGGCCGTGGCCCGGGCGCGGCAGGGGCACCCGGCAGACGCCAACGGGGGCGGCACTCCCGCATGGCAAGTCACCGACGCGAGTGTCCCTACCGCCGCGCCTTCCACACCAATCGGCAGCCCGCCGGCCGGGCAAGCCTTTCCCGGCTTTGTCCCGCTACACCCACGCACGCCCGATGGAGGCCTCTGACCTCCGGACCGCTGCACCCCCGCCCTACGTGTTGCTGCCAAGCCGCTTATGCTCGGCCGACTGATCGCCATCGGAGATGTCCACGGTTGTTCCAAGGCCCTGGCGGCGGTCCTCGACGCGATGGAGCCCCGGGGCCGCGACACGATCGTCACCCTGGGCGATTACATCGATCGCGGACCCGATTCGGCCGACGTCGTAGAGCAGCTCATCCGCCTTTCGGAGCGCTGCCGCTTGGTGCCCCTGCTGGGCAATCACGACGAGATGCTTTTGAAAATCCTCTCGGGGCACCAGTACCTGCTGCACGACTGGCTGGTCTTCGGCGGCGACGCGACCCTAGCCTCCTACCGGTGCAAGACGCCCCAAGAACTGCCCCCTGCCCACGTCGGCTTTCTCCGGCAGTGCCTCGATTGGTACGAGACCGCCGGGCACTTCTTCGTCCACGCCGGGTACGACCCGCGCCGCAAGCTCAAGCACCAGCCGTTCGAACGGCTCCGCTGGCAGTCGCTCCAAGAACAAACTCCCCAGCCGCACCGGTCGGGAAAGATTGCGGTGGTCGGCCACACGGCGCAGAAGGATGGCACGATTCTCGATCTAGGGTATCTCCGGTGCATCGACACCTGGGTCTATGGAGACGGATGCCTAACGGCCTTGGACGTGCTCCAGGGCCGGACCTGGCAGGCCGATCAGCATGGCCGGCTGCTTCAGCGCAGTTGCGGGTGAACTCGCACCAGGCAGGTTGGAAGACCCATGCGGCGTTCAAGAACCAGCGAATGGGCGAAGGTTCAGCGGGCGACGACGGCCACGCGCACGTCGCATACGTTGGTGTGCGTGGGGCCGGTCTGGATCAGGGCGCCGAGCGGTTCGAAGAAGTGGTAGGCGTCGTTGCGCGCGAGGTAGGGGGCCGGGTCGAGGTTCCGTTGGGCGGCGGCACGGAGCACCTCGGCGTCCAACAGCGCGCCGGCGGCGTCGGTGGGGCCGTCCTCGCCGTCCGTGCCGCCGGACAGCAGGGCGATGCCGTGCGCGCCGTCGGGCGCAAGCCGCCGGAGCGCGGCCAGTACGAGCTGCTGGTTCCGCCCGCCCAGCCCCCGCTCCGATTCATCGGCAAGCCGCACCACCGGCTCGCCGCCGGTGATGAGGCAATCGGGCGCGGCGGTCGAGTTGCCGGGGCGGTCGCGCATGGCCATGGCCGTGTCGGCGAAGTGCCGGCCCACGTCGTCGGCAAGGCCCTCGGAGTGAGTAGCGGCGGTCATGGCGGGCGTGTAGCCGAGGCGCTCGGCCTCGCGGCCGGCCGCGTCGACCGCCGTGGCGTTGTTCCCGATAATCAGGTTGGTCACCCGCGCAAAAAGGGCGCCGGGAAGCTCTTGGCTGGCCGGGCGGGTGGGTGATTTGCACGGGCGATTCCCCTCCGCTTCGTGCCGGCGCGACTCCAGGTACTGCAGTACGGCCGGCGGCACAACCCCCCGGGCGCCGAAACGGTCGAGCACCGCCAGGGCGCCGGCGGGGGTCGAAGGGTCGTCGGGCACGGTCGCCCCGGAGGCGATCACGTCGAGCGGGTCGCCCAGTACGTCGGAGATGATCAGTGCCGCCAGCCGCCCGGCGCGGCACGCCCGGGCCAGGCCGCCCCCCTTCAGCCGGCTAAGCTGTTTGCGCACCGTGTTCAACTCGTTGATCGTCGCCCCCGCCGCACTGAGCAGCCGCGTTACCGCCAGCTTGTCGGCCAGGGTGATTCCGCCAACCGGGGCGGGCATCAGGGCCGAGCCTCCACCCGATATCAGGCCCAGGCACAGGGCGTCGGGGCCAAGCGATTCGGCGATGCGGAGGATTTCGCGCGAGCCGCGTTCGCCTTCGGGGCGGGGCTCGTTCACGCCGGCGGGGCGGGCGGCGTGCAGGTGGATGCGTTCCAGCGGGCGGATGCAATCGGCCGGCACGTTGACCCAGCCCGCCAGCCGCTTCTGCTCCATCAGCCGGCTGCCGAGGACTTGCTCGACGGCCGCCGCCATGCCGGCCCCGGCCTTCCCGCCGCCCACCACGGCAATGCGGCCGATGCGGTCCAGCGCCAGCGGCTCCTCGCCCAGCCACAGCGTGTTGCCTTCGACCCGCAGGGCGCTGCGTACCAACCGCTCGCTGCGCACGGCCTCGACCCCGGCGTGCCAGATGCGCAGGGCGTCGCGGCGGAGTTCGGCGGCCGATCGCGTCATCGCTAGGCGCCCTTCACGCGCAGGCAGGCGAGCCATCCTTCGGGAGCTTCAATAATGTGCTGGCCGTGGTTGGTCGGCTGCGAGGTGCGCACAATGAGCGCGGCCATCAGCGGCTGACCTTCGATCTTGAACAGCCCCGCCGCCGTGCTCCACGGCGAACCCTTCCCGCCTTCGCCCGGCAGCCGGCAGTGCTGAAACACCGTGTGGGCGAACCCCTTGGCGCTCATCTGCGGCGGCCAGCGGCGCACCAGCGGGCGGTGCGTGTCGACGACCCTGGCCAGGCCGGGGAGGATGGCGTCGAAGGTATCGGCCAGGTCCTCGTCCGGGGGCAGCTCCCGCACCCGCCCCGCCGGCGCCAACACCACGGCGGCCAGCCGGACCGGCGTGTTGTAGAATTCGAGCACCGGGGCGCCGGGCGGCGGCCCTTGGCTGCCCAGCGCCATGACGTCGATGGCCAGGTCGGACACCTCTTTCGGCCGGCGCCGCCCGCCGCCGGCCAGCACCTTGTACGCCACGTACAGCGCAATGAGGACCACCAGGGCCACGATCACCCAGGCCAGCCAGTTCTCCGGCAACGTGCCGACGGCTTCCTTGAGCCGGTCGACCTGCTCTTCCACCTCAATTTCCATGCGTCGTTCCCTCCGCGTCGATCGGAATGCTAGGGGAAACGCTTCCCCCTATAGTGCCAGCCTAGCATCACAGCCGGCCGGCAGCAAGAACACCGGCGGCCGAGTGACTCCCTTTCCTGCGCGACGAGTTCGCCGACCGCGCGCCGAAACGCACGTAAGCGTTCACGGGCCGGAAATCAGCCGCAGGGCTAGCCCCGGTTTGCCTGAAACGAAAACCGGACGCTAGCGCGTTGCGGCTAATTTCCGGCCGGGTGGCGCTACGGCCGGCTCGCCCGGGGCCGTTTGGTGGGCGCCTGCGTCTTGCCCGCCAGGTAGTTGATGACCGTGGCGTTTTCCTGGAGCCGATCGAAGTATTGTGCCATGGCCAGGCGCTGCTTCTTTTCCAGGATGTCGGCATGGAGTTCGTCGCGGACGGTTTCGAGTTCCACGTCGATCGGGTCCGTAAAGCCTTCGCAGCGCAGGATGATGAATTGCTCGCCCACCTGAATGATCCCGGACAACTCGCCTTCCTCCAGGGCGAACGCCTCCTTTTCGAGCTGCGGCTGCCCGCCGTGGCGGCGGATGGGCGGCACCTCGCCGCGCAGCGCCTTGCTGCCCGCCTCGGTCGAATACTGCTCGGCCAGATCGCCGAAGTACTCGCGCGTGTTGTTGCGCCGGGCCATCTCCCAAACCTCCTGCGCGCGGCGGAAGTTGCCCAGCACGATGGCCAGCACGCGGACCCGCGGCCCGTAGTTCGCCTCGAACCCTTTCTGCAGGTCCTCTTCGGTTACCTTCGCGGTTCCGGCCACCAGTTTCTTCAACGCCGCCGAGGGCCACACGGAATCGCGCCGGTACACGGCCTCCGACACGCCCTGCTCCTCGGTTACCGACTCCAGCCAGCCCTCCACGTCGGGCGAGCCGTCGGCTTTCGGCGGGAGCATCCGCAGGGCGGCCTGGGCGATCTCGGCGTCGAGGTCGGCATCGGTGACCGTCACCTGCTGCTTCTTGCACGCCTGCTCGATCAGAGCGCGG
This sequence comes from Planctomycetaceae bacterium, assembly GCA_003561895.1. Classification (GTDB taxonomy): domain Bacteria; phylum Planctomycetota; class Planctomycetia; order Pirellulales; family Thermoguttaceae; genus PWXP01. The sequence continues at coordinate 6,903 of PWXP01000232.1, forward strand.
CTGATCAGCCGATCGAGCACCTCCCGGCCGTGCCGCGTAATGCACTCCTCGGCCAACGCGTCGATGGAAATCCGCCGGCCGTTGACCACCGCGGCCACGCCCGGCATCTGCTCCCGCAACTGCGGATGGTTCCACACGTTGACCACTTCCGCCTGCTCCTGAAGCTTCTCGAACACCTCCTGCGATACCCGCCGCAGCTTGCCGTCGCGGATCAATTCCTCGAGCTGCGGGGCGACCTGCTCGAACTTGACGGGCCGGGCCGGCAGGGTACCCTCCTTCTTCAGAATGAGGTACTGCCCGCCGGCCTGGATGACCGGCGAAATGTCGCCCGGTTCCATGGTGAACGCCGCCTGCTCGACCTCCTGGAAGCTGCCGTGCTTGCGGATGGGCTGGATCATGCCCATCGAAGCGGCGCTGGGCAGGTCCTCGCTGTGGTCCTTGGCCAGCCGGCCGAACCGGTCGGGCTCGCTCAGGGCCTCGGCGCGGAGTTGCTCGGCCCGCTGCCGGCTGCTCACCGCAATGAGCCGCGCCTGGACCGCCTCACCGTATTGGGTTTCGTACGCCCGGCGCAGCTCGTCGGGCGCAATCTGCAGCCGCTCGCCGGCCAGGGCCCTCAACGCCAGCATCGGCCAAACGATGTCGTTGGCGTATTCGGCCGGCCCGATGCCCCGTTCGCGCTCCAGCAGCTTCATCCACTGATCGACAGGCAGGTTGAACCGTTCGGCCATGCGTTCGATTTCCGCCTTGACGTCGGCCTGTGACACGACGATGTCGCGGCGCCGGCATTCCTCGGCAATCAACTGCTTGTTGACCATGCTCTCCAACACCACCTCGCCGAACTGCATGAGGCACTCGCGCCCAAGCTGTTTGCGGCTGATGGGTCGGCCGTTGACCTCGGCCACCACGTCGGGCGTGGAGGCCGAAGGCGCCGCCGGTTTCGAGTCGCCCGCCGATCGCTGCGCAGCCGCCGCCCGCTGCGCCGCGGGGCGGGCAGACTGCCCCCGCCCACCTGACCGGGCGGAGGGGTCGGCGCTCGCTTGGCCGGGACCCCAGGCGAATCGTAACACGACGCAAGCCGCCAAGACGACCACGCCCCCCAAAATGAGACGAATTCTTCGGTGGGACGACGCGCATAGGCCAACACGGGTCTTTCGGGTCATTGTGGTTCCTCCTTAAACCTGGACAAAACCGTTCACGGGCCGGACGGGACTGGTCCATTTTTCGGCCAAAAGGCGTTGCTCTCGGAGAAAAACGATGGCCGAAAACATGGACCTGTCCCCCGTGAACAGTTACCCCTGGACAAAACCCTCACGAACACAAGAAGCAATAAGCGCACATGCCGGCGCACACCGCACCACCATCGCGCAAGCACGGCGGGAGTATAGAGCGTCCTGCCCGGTCGGGCAATAGCAAAACACCCATTCAAAGCTGGGACAGGCTGGGAAAATGAAAAGTCTGGGGCGCGTGCGGTCCTTTCCACGCGAACGCCTCTCCGACCGGCTGCCCCCCGCAATCAGCCAAGCCGGTGGTGTACTTCTTTTCGTGCCGGGCAAAGCCGGCGGTAGACGTCGAAACGCCGGTCGTAGAAAGTGGCCAGTTCGGGTCGCATTGTTGGAGTTCACGCTCTGGCGTGTGTGCCGGCGCGGGTCAAATTCGGCACGCTAAAGCGTGAACTCCAACTCCCAGCCCGTTCCTACACCCCACAACATAGGCCATTTACACCGGACAGGCGGGCGGTTACAGTAATCGGACCTGACCAGTCCCCGGCGGGTACAAGTCGCGAAAATAGGATGATATATTTGCAGGTGAAGGCCGCGCGGCGCGGCGCCGGCCACCCTGTACGAAAGACCGCCCAATGAACCCTCCTTTCGGTTTTCTGGACCTGGACGAACAGCTTTCCGAGCTGTGCCGCCTGGTGAAGCAGCGCGCGCCGGCCGAGGCGGAAATCGTTGCCCGCTTCGAAATTGCCAAACAGACCGCCCAAAAAACGCGCACCGAGGGCCTCCGCACAATTACCGAGGCGTACGAAACCGACCGGGCGGCGGCCGAGGCCGAGTACGCCGCGGCTCGGCGCGAGGTGATCGGGCAGTTCGACGCCAATTCGCGCCGCGCCGAGGCCGACTATCAGGCGGCCCGCTCCGCCGCCGTTGCCCGCGCGAAGGCCGAGGAAAACGCCCTCCACGAAACATGCCGCGAAAAGCACTGGGAGGCGTACACGGTGGCCGAGGCCGTCAAGAACGGCGCCGTCCTCGAGGCGCGCGAGGCGAACGCGCGGGTTGCCGCTCAAGCCCGGCAGGCCGCCGCCGTGCGCGCGCGGGCCGAGACGCTGCTCCGGCAATACCGCCAATGGCGCGCGTATCCAGCGATCGAGCCGGCACCACAGCCGGAGGGCGCCGGGGCTGATGCCGGCCCGCCCGACGCCGTGCCCCTCCGGCAGTTGACCGACCTGCTCGCGGAAGCTCAGAGCCGGTTCCATCGCCTGGCCGACCTGGCGCTGCCGCAACTCTTCCAGGGCGCCCGCCCGCTCGGCCTCCTGTTGATCGTCGCCCCCGCCTTCGTCGTGCCGGCCGCGCTGATGGCCGGGCCGGGCGGGTGGCGATGGATTCTTGCGGCGGCTGCCGCGGCGGCCGCCGCCTA
>PWXP01000172.1 GCA_003561895.1 Planctomycetaceae bacterium
CAACGGAGTAGTGTATAGACCTTCCCACCCCTGCCCATTGATACGTCGAAGCCTGATCGCGAGGTGCATCTAAGACAATCTCTGGATCATTTTCAGGGCCAAAGGAATACCTAATAGTGTCGCCAAGATCATAAAGTTCAATTCGCTTTCCATTTTCTGTCTGGCAATAAAAAAGCAAATAATCAGTTGAGTTTTGGCTTAACTCGGTAACGGAACTGTCTTCTTGGGATGGCGGCTGTTCGGACGATAGCTCATTGGCAGAACCATTCTCTTGGAGAGGTTGCTGTTGTTGAATAGGTATTTCATTATTGCAAGCGGACAAGCTGAATATACCTATAAAACCAGTCATCGTTAAATATAAGATTTTTTTCATCATAAAAAAATTCCTGGTAAAACTACTCATCTGACAATTGTTCTAGCTCATCGGCCAGGGAAGTTTGAAGCTCATCATCGCAGTGGGATGCATCCCAGTTATGCAAATTTTCCCTCATCCCCCAACCAAAAATGGGAGAAGGGGAGCCGGAAAGCCTTGTCTGGCCTCCCCCACTCTGCGAGAAGCAAGCTACGCCCATTCTTGGGAGAGAGGGACTGTTGGCGTAGCCTGCCCAGAGGGCTTGGGGGAGAGGGCCAAGATGTGTATACATGGTAGCCCGCCCTGGGAGAGGGATTTAGGGTGTAGACGCGGAGCGGCTTCTCTTGAGTGGGTTACAAAAGTGGGATGCACCTGGGGGTGGGGCAACGGTTCGACAGGTTTTACGATCGCCCCTGGCGCCCCGATGAACCCCGCCGCACTCGCCTGGTGTTTATCGGCCATGGCCTGGAGCAGGCCACGAATCGGCAGCGGGTTGCCGCCGATTCGGCTGAGCCCCTGGCGGTTTAACTGGCGGTTCGGCAGTCTCTCCCCATCCCGGTACCGAATGCGGTGCCGGGATGGGGAGAGGTGTTTGGCTCATTTTCATGTAGGTTTAATAAACCCCTGAGCCTAGATGCCGGGTTGGGCCAGATAAAGGGGTAGGCTAGGAATGGTTTGCTACCGTCAACACCGCGATCGCTGTGATGAACGACTCTAAAGAACTTTTCGACTACTGGCATCAGCAGGTGCGCCTTAAGAACCGAGAAACTGTGGCGGCCCCGGGGCACGTGGATACCCCAACCCTGCGCCATACATGTACCAACTATGACACTCTGAGGACGCAGCCGGAGGTGCTGCGGCTTGAGGAACCGCAGCGAAGTCGGGTAATTGCCGTCATTAAATACGAGTGTACGGCCCAGGTGTTGCAGCGACGGGCTGGGATTCTCAAAGACCGGGTGGCGGATCTGCAAAGTACAACCCATGACCTAGAGCAGGACAAAACTAAGTTCAAGCAGCTGATTCGGGCGCTTCAGGAAATCATCTTTGGTAAAGATCAAGATATTCAGAAGCTACAAAACCGTATCTCTATTCTAGAGGCCGAAAATGAGGCCCTAGTTGCAGAAGCTGAAGGTAGTAAAGCCTACACCGAATTGCTAAAAGCCTTTGAGGCGCTCAAAAGAGACTATCAAAAAGTGGCCAAACGACGGCAAGAACTGGCCAAAAATAACCAGAGCCTGGGCGGTCGTGTGGCCCATACCAATCGCTTTCGGAATCAGCGGGATGCTGCCCGGGCAGCGGTGGCAGAGTTGCGCCAACAACTCGCCCAGACCGCCACAGAGAATCAGCGCCTACGGCAGGAAAATAAAACGCTACAGTCGGAATTAGCTCGGCTACGCTAACCAACTCAATCAGGCCCTGAGAGATCGCTGTGATGGGAATTAACCAGCTAAAAGCCAAAGCCTACGCCCTGGCGGGGGTAACAACAACCCAGCAGCTAAAGGCTAACTATACTGCGATCGCCGCCTTGAACCTGCGGCTAAAAGTCTCCTGGCAACAGGTGGTGGCGTTTTTGGAAAACAACCCCCCGGTGCAGCCTAACTTGGACAAAACCATGGCTACCTTAAAAGCTGAGGTCTATACCTTAGCTGGGGTCGCCAATACCCAACAGTTGAAGGCCCGGTATGAAGACTTTAGGGCGCTTAACTTTAGCTATAAAGCGGCTTGGCAAACAGCCCTAGCCCAGCTACAGGCTGAGCCATCGGACTTCCAAACCTGGTTGGCTAATCCTCCTGAGGAGTACAAAGCCTTGTTTGCGGACATTGAATCGGTATCGGCGGACTTTAACGCCAAGCTAGACAAGGCCAAAGCCCTGGGGCAGGATGCTCGCACCATGGCCGAGGGCCTAGAGCAGCTGGCGGAGGATGCCCAGGCGGAGGCGAACCAGCTGCGTCAGGAGGCTGACTTGGCCTATGAGGTAGCCCAGCGATCGCGGCTTAACTAAGCCACTCGGCCAATGTAAGACGCCTGCGTCAAACTATGGCCACCGTTAAAGCTGAAATTCCTTTGCCATTACAACCGCCGTTGTATTTCCTGATCATACTTACTTGATATAGACGGTCTACACAAATGGGGGGGTTGAGTTTTTGGGTGATTGTTTAGAAGCTACTGTCCAGGATAGGCTTCGCATTTTAGTGGATTCAACGACTACGGGATGCGGATCAATGGGTTTGATTAATGTTCTTAGTTTGAGCTGTATATTTGAAGGCTCAAAAGCGCGTGGAAATAACTTCGAACTCTCCAAGGGTTGTTCAAGATGCAACACAACTCGTAGTTGCTGACCCTTTACAACTTCTTCTGCAAATTGGCATTCGTCTGAGTTTGAGGCATTAAACTTTGCAGGCAACATTGCAGCCAGGGTACAGAAAACTTTCTGGGCAACTTCATCAACCAGATCTATAACCTTAGTTCGTCGCGATTGGCGATAATCCTTGACCTCAATGAACCAAATCATTTGACCTTCAACAACTAAAAAGTCAACGGCCTTAATGCCATCCCACATTGCTGAGAACTGATTACGGTAAAAGGCCCAGTCATCATACTTGCTGACCTTACAAGAGTCAGGGAAAGTGAATATCAAGTCATCAACTTCGATGCTTATCATACTTAGACTCCGCTAAGCATAAAGCGCTCAGATTGTTCAAGCTCTTCGTCAAGGGATACTATTTCACCAATCTCATCAACGACGTCTCCTTGTCGAACTTCTACGCTATCACCTGAGAAATGCAGACCAAAGAATTTTGACTTGAAAGGAGTACTTTTTTCAGTATCAATCAAAATCTCAAGCTCACGCAGCAAAAATAAGCTGTGGGTCGCCAGAAACACCTGAATACCTGCGTTACTCAAGCTAATAATACTCTGAGCGATCTGTTTGATCAGGCGTGGATTTAAATTTGCTTCTGGTTCATCCCAAAACAAAAAGCCCCTATCTAGTAACACACCTGTTGCAATTAAACGAGCTAACATTGCCAGCTTACGTTGTCCTTCTGCAACAAGGGGAATTTCAAATCGGCCATTTTCAGTCTTTAAGTAGAAACGTCCATTTTTGTCGAGTATGATTGAGCCTCCCATTGCCAACTCAAGAGGTACCAGTAATTCTTGAATACGTTTCTCTTTAGTACCTCGTTGTAAGGGAGCACCAAGAAGAATACATGTATCTCGCCAGGTTTCCTCAAATTCAAGATAGTGACTTTCATAAACGGAAACGAAATTTGGAAAAATACTTAGCAACTCTCGCGTAGGCAGATAAACAGAGGCTGCATCAAGCCAGAATTCTGGGACTTTTTCGAGGGAAACTTCTGTTTTGCTATTTGTAGCAAAGCTAAAGCCAAAATCATACTGAGCATTCTCAAAACCCAATCTAATATCACATCTTGCACGCCCCTGCTTGCGCCGGGCTAACCGCCCAAGAGATTCGGGCTGAAATACGCCAGTAATCTTGTCCGCCAGACGGGCTTGAAGCAAGGTTTTGGTAGGTGAGTTGCTGGATGGCTTTTTGCCTTCCTCCCAACTAGTTGAAAGGGCTGAATAGGCTATTTTTAGCAGATGAGTTTTTCCGGTACCATTTTCACCAACAATGACGTTCAATTGTGGTGAGAACTGAAGGTTAGCCTCAGGGAAGACTGTAAAATTGCGGATATTTAAGCTACTCAACATGAATTACTCCCAGATGCCAACTCCAGCTCATCAGGCAAAGTGCTATATCACATAGTAACAAAATCCCTCAAAGTAGGCGTGAATTGAGGTCTGCTCACCTGGAAGCAATGCTCACTAATTTGGAAACAAGAGGTTCGTGTAAGTAATTCAGGTAAATGTCCACCCTACCAGCTAAATTTCCAGCTCTCGAATAAAGTAAAAGCGATCTTTGCCATCGCGGTCCTTTTTTCGCCCAAGATAACCCGCTAGCGGAGAAGACAACTCTATCAAAATTTCATAGTATTCTTGGCGACTCAAAGAGGGAGTATGTTTGGAAACAATATACACAGCATGGAGAGAGTCGACATTAGCATCATCCACTTTAGCATCTTCTAAATAATGTCGAATCTGACTAACGATAGAAGATCGTAATTCTAACTTTGATCTGACTTTTTGGATATATTTATCAATTTCATCATCGGCACGACCATCAGCCAGATATTCCTTAAGTTGGAATAGGTCAACTGAACCAGGATATTTATGATGGAGTTGAACGAGATTTTCTAGGGTCCTTGGATTAATGATTGACATACCATGTACTTTCGCAGCTTTGTCTAATTGGGAGGTAGGTGTCCCAGGACCAATAATGAGTTTTGCGGCGTTTCTATAGGTTTCTTTATCAGCTAACTTCAAGGTGCCTAAATTGAGAAGCTGCACCGCAGTATCATTGGGAATTTTCTTCCCAGCTTTACACTCGCCAATCAGAGTATAGGGTTTGGAACAGGCTAAGTCTAAACCACCGGCCCCTCCCTTATGAGCAAGTTCGATTTTAAAGCCTAGATACTGCAAACTAGCTCGTACTGCGATTTCAAAATCTGTCCCTGCTTGGTAATTGCTCTTATTTCCATCTTCCTCTAAAGTTCGATTTCCCAAGGCAGATATCTCATTGATCCATGCAAGGCTTGGATCTAGTCTGTTAATAGGTTTATGGCTGTTCCAACCTAAGAGAGTACGAGCTTCGTGTCTTAAAACTGCACCTGCAAAAGTTGGTTTTGTGTGCATGGCAAGAGCAGCATCTAATTTTTCCAACTCAGGATGCGGTGGCGGTTCAAGTTGTTCCAGACGTTGATACTGGCGAGTAAATTCCTGATCATCTAAAACTGGTGAAATATCATCAACTGAGAGAGATTTTGGTAATTGTATGAATCGCCCGTTTCTATCAGGACTAACCCAACTTGGCTGTGTTTCAATTGATTGGTTTAGTCGATAAACACGCAGTGAAGCCAAGAAAAATCTATGACTTTCATCAACAATGCTTTGTAGCCCTTCGACCGTCCAAACTGTTATTTTTGAAAGTATCTTCAGATCTTCTTTTTCGCTATATATTTTACACTCCTTAAACTTTGCCCAGGCTGTAATGGGAGGTGTTAAATCTTTAAAGAGAGACTTTTCTGGATTTAGGGTCGACAGAAATTCCTGCCGATAGAATCGCTTTGCGTATAGGCTATTTTCTGTACTTAAAACAGGACAAAGTAAGAAGCAGGGAGCACAGCGAAATGCTTTTGGTATCGCAACGATAGTGCGCCCTTGAATCAAAGCTTCTAAGTCATGTACTGGTACGCAAAGAGCTTTAGAAATTAGAAAGGTTTTACTCATAACGAGTCATCCTGCTAATAGAAGCTCTTCAGCATCATCACTGTCTGATTCAGATACTTCAGCAACAGCCCGCTCAAATTCTTCATCTTCATCATTAACTTCAACTGGCACTTCGCCAGATGGATCACTCAAAATCTCCCTGATTAAAGGATTTTCAGTAATGATATCTTTGTGTCGCTCTAAAAACTGATCAAATGCGTCTTGATCTAAATCATAATCTTCGAGAGACTTGAAAACTTCTCGAAGTGCAATTAATGGTCTAATATCATCTGCTTGAAAACTAGCCCATTCGCCTCCCATTTCCTTGGTCAATTTCCTTAGAAAGGTATTCGCAGTGCGCCACCGTGGAGGCTCAGGAATTGCTTTTGAGCGTACAAGGCACCCCCTGGTTAAGTCAAAATCTTTGTACCAAGTCAGGCGCTTAACTCCTGCACCTACAGTCCTTCCATGACAATTTTGTATCACTCCAACGCCAATTTTAACTTTTTCATTATTTTCTTTACCAATGATTCGAAGTTGTATATACCCATTGCTTTTATATTTTGGGGAAACTTCTCTATCCACTGATTCAATAGTCACACTTTCGAGGGTTTGACCAATGAGGTTATGGAAGGCAAAAGCAAGAGAATTGGAGATTGTCTGGTTATTGTCAAGCAAAACTTCCAAATTCGATTTGATCTCCTCATAAACCTCACTTACTTCTTCTACAGGATCGACGGGCACCGCAGGAAACTTTTCGGCGCATAGTTTCAGAAATTCTCGGACTGTCGGTTTCTCCTTGCCAATTTCTCTCAGTTCGTCTTCATCAAAAGGATATAGCTCATAAGGCGGCTCTAGATTGTGTATTTCGTAAAATCTATCAAGCCAGCACCTTACTAACTCAATGACAGTATTTTCATTGAGTGGGCGAAGATCAATTTCCAACTCAGCAATTCTATCTTCCACTGCTTCGTTTCCAGGCAGAGCTCTAACCTCTTGTTGCCAAGTACTAGGATACATGGCAGTCACCAAAACACCACGTCTTAGATTGTTATAGACATCCTTGCCAAGACTAGAAACGACCATCGCCCTAGTGAATCCACTTACAGAAACAATATCTTCATCCCCACATTCAGCACCATCTAGCTCATCAAAGCAAATAACTGGTGTCTTATAATGACTAATAAAATTAATGATCTGCATAGCCTTATTAAAGGCATATATCTCCTGCTTACTTTCACTAATCTCAGGTAAACCTAATACATTAGCTTGATATTCTGTGATTTCTTTACCTGATAGCCAGTTAAGGGCATAGGGTGCATGGACAGCAGATAAAGTCCAGAGTAAAGCTTTAATGATATAAGGATCTTCAACGCCAATATTTAACTGAAAAGCCTTGGTGATAATCCTTTCAATGATTTGAGGGTCTTTAGCTACAACTTTTGGGAATAAAGCAATTAGCTGGTGAGGTGAAAAATTCCTTCCTAATACATGATTCAGAAAATCTGTAACAACTTCTTGACACTGCATTACTTCCTGATGGCCAGGCTTCCTTAAACTCACTACTACTTCTTGTAGAAAATGGTACTTTACAGCACTGAGGTTTCCGTATTCGCTCAAATATATAAAGACACCATTTCCATTAGTTCTTAGGCTCTGCCTAATACGACCTAATATATGAGTTTTTCCTCTCCCTTTTGAAGCAAGGAAGGCAATTCCAAGTGTAGAAACGTTTTCTTCTTCAATTTCTTTTACGGCATCTAAAACTGCTTTAGATGCATGACCATTTATAGATGGAACGTCAGGAAGTTCGTTAGCCCAAATTTGTTGGGTTTTAACTACAAAGTGTCGACTAAAGGGATTGTGGGTTTGAATGACACGATTGATTGCGTCTAGGGAAGTGGAGACAGACATATGCATCTCACGAATGGAATGCCAACAGATATATTCGGAAATTAGAAGTAAGAATTAATTCTCTAATTATTTAAGCGCTTAGCATAGCAGCGAAGTTTTCCAAAGCTTGTGGTTATTGAGTCTTCAATTTTATCGAATGAACTATCTTCTACACTGCCTTCTAGGAATTCGAAAATATCATTGTTTTGCATTTCTAGCATCCATTCATTGAACTGGGAGCGAGTTACGCGATCACCAATCTGTCGCCGGATGCGGTAGATTGGCACAAAGTTATCTAGATTGTAGTCTCGATTAAGTTGATCAAAAGTCTTGGATGCCAACCGTTTGAATTCCTCATATGAGTCAATTGGTGCAACAGCCTCGCCCTGATCATTTATCTTAGATAGGTCAGATTTTCCCTGTTTCCGTATCCAGCCTAGCAGGGCATTGACGGTTCTAGCACCGACATTACTATCATATTCAAACTCTTGATCCAGCAAATGCTGATTCAGCAAGGTTAAACCAGAGGCCGTGAGAGAAAACTCATTGTCGGAGATCGTAATTGCCCCTGCGGCATCTAACTTCTCGATGATCGGTTGAAAGTCTCCAGATCTCTCGCTTCCGCGTGTTGCAAACGGCATCAGTTCTCCTTTTCTTATACTATCTCCACCTAAAGCCCATAATGCAAGAAGAAAGCGAGTTTGAGCATGGTTGACATCATTATTCCTTAAAGCCATCGATAGTCCCTTTGAACTAGTTTTGGGATTTTTCTGCACGGAAAATATGATTGTGATCTGAATCACCTTCAGGCTATCCGTGTCAATCCAGAGATTTTCTTCAATTATTTACAAACTATCTAGATAAAATCAGAACGAAACACCTCTAGTATTTTCTTTAAGCAAGCTTATCGAAAACTTTAAGTATTTGCCAATCTCGCAGGTAGTAGCAGAGCGATCGCAGGTCTCTTGCAAGTTGAGTTGAGGAAACTCAGCTTGATTCCCACAGGGCACCTCGAAAATCCTATCTGCAAGAATTCTGTTTTTAGCCACCTTTGCCTGAAAATGTTATTTCTCCATTTATGTCAAGTCGTTGTTGAGGGTTGCAGGTGAAAACAGTGAATAAGTAAGCGATATCAGGAGTTTCGCCTCGACGGTACTGAATCGGAATAGCCTGTTGGCCGTAGGATTAGGAATAGGAATAGACAGATTTAGACGCTCAAGTAACAGTAGGTGTCGGGTTTCACTCCGTTCCCCCCAACCTACAGTGTTCAAGGTTTACGTTTGCCCAATACGCTTGAACTCCCAGCGGACTTGGCGTACTATAACCTTGCGGGGAATGGTTTCTAGGCGGGGAAGAGAGGAGTAGCCGCTCCTCAAATCCCCTGAGACATCCCTCTTATCGTGGGTAAGTGAGATGCCCTTAGGAGCCATTCTAAAAGCTAGCGTCTTGTTTTACCTTCCCTTGGGACCGCTAGATAAGTTCCCCGTTTTCCTCAACCGAAAACGGAGACACCCGTATGTGATTGACTACAATTTTCCCTGGGTTTTAATCCGCAGGTAAGCCTCCACTAGCGGCTCAGAAATCTGATCGGCTGGGGCATCCAGCACCAATACCCCCCGCTGCTTCAGTCGCGAGAACGCCCCCTGGCGCTGGGCCAGCAGATCGAGCGCGACGGCCCGCTGGTAGGCGGCATCCACCTGGGTCGTCCGCTGCTGAGCCTGGCGATCCACCGCTGGGTCCCGCAGGGTGATGCAAAAAGGCAGGTGGCGGGGTCGCAGCCGGGCCAGGGCAGATAGGAGCTCGGCACTGGCGGTCTGGTCCACAATGTCGGTGATGATCACCACCAGCGCCCGGCGGTGTTGTTGCTGGGCCGCATGGGTGGCGGCAGCCAGGTAATCGGACTCCTCCAGCACCG
>PWXP01000453.1 GCA_003561895.1 Planctomycetaceae bacterium
CGACCGAGGCGCCCATCACCCTGCGGGGAGCGGGCGGAAAGAGTTACGGGGGCCTGACCGTGCGGTTCATCGGTCGGCCGCACGACGACCAGGGGATTACCGTGCCCAGCGGGCCGACCGACCGCGACCTGCCCATGGCGCGGCTGGAGTGGGCCGATTTTTCGCGGCACTTCGACGGCGCGCCCGGCCGCTCCGGCGCCACGGTGATGGTGCATCCCGAGCATCCCGACTTTCCGCCTCAGTGGCTGACGCGCCACTACGGCCCGCTCTGCTGCGGGTGGCCGGGCGTGGAGGCGCAGACGTTCGAGCCGGGCGAGCCGATCCGCCTGATGTACCGCCTTTGGATTCACGCCGACGACGGCGAAACCGAGGCCATCGCCCGGGCGTACGACGCCTACGGCGCCGCGGCGAAAGCGCGGTGGGAATAGACCGCCGCGTTACCGCGTGATCTCACATTCGGGCAGGGCGGCTTGCAGCTTCTCGACCGCCTCGGCGGTGACGGCCGTCAGCGAGACGTCGAGCCGTCTGAGGTTCGTGAGTCCTTCGAGGTGCGCGAGCCCCGCGTCGGTGATGCCGGTTTGCTGGAGGTTCAGGTCCTCCAGCGCTCCCATGCGGCCGAGGTGTTCGAGGCCGGCGTCGGTGATGTCGGTGTTCTCCAGGTTGAGCCACCGCAGGGCGGGAAGCCGCGCCAAGTGCTCCAGGCCGGCGTCGGTGATGTCGGCGTGCCAGAGGTTCAGCCGCCAAAGCTTGGGGAAGTTTTCGGCGATGATTTCCATCGCGGCGTCGTCGGCCTGCGTTTCGGAGAGGTCGAGCCGTTCGAGATTCGTCATGCCCGCCAGGTGGGCGATTCCCTCGCCTGAGACGGGCGTGTCGCGCAGCGAGAGGGTTTGCATCTTCTGGAGGCCGGCCAGGTGCTCCAGGCCGGCGTCGGAGATGTAGGCCCGCATCAGGGTCAGGTGGGTCAGTTCGGTGAGGTCTTCGAGTTTGGCCAGACCGCTGTCGGTAACGCTCGCGTCCTCCAACGAGAGCGAGCGGAGCCCTTTTAGTTGCGCCACGTGGTCGAGCCCGGCGTCGGTCACGGCCGGATTGCGGAGTTGAAGGCTTACCAGGTTTTCGAGGCCCGTAACGTGGGCCAACCCGGCGTCGGTTACCAACGCGCAGCCGCGCACGTCGAGCAGGCGAAGCCGGGCCATCTCGCCCACGTGGCGGAGTCCTTCGTCGGTGACGTTGTTGTACAGCAGCGAGAGCCGCTCCAGCTTGTCCAATGGCTTGAGGTGCTCCAGGGCGGCGTCGGTCATGTTGGTGGTGCGGCGCAGGTTGAGGGCCCTCAAGTTCGTCAGTTCCGCAAGCCGGCGGATTCCCGCGTCGGTCGCGTCGGTGTTCTCCAGCACGAGGTCCTCGAGCTGTTCGAAGGCTGGCAGGTGTGCTACCCCCTTATCGGTGATGCCGGCGCCCCAAAGCGCCAGCGTGCGCAGGTCGGAAAACACCGTGAGCAGTTCCACGTCCTCGTCGGTAACGGAACGCTCGTGCAGGTTGACCTCGATTACCCGCCCCTGGTCGTCCTTCCGAACCGTTCCCCTCAGTTGCTCCACCCTGTCGATGGCGTTCTGAACCGCTGGATCGACCGGCTCGGGCTCTTCCACCACGGGTTCGGGTTCGTCGACCGGCTCCGGCTCGTCGACCGGTTCGGGGGCGAGGGGCGGTTCGGGGGCTTCGGGCTGGGGGCATCCTGCCAGGGTGATTACCAGCAGGCATGCCAGGCAAAAACGGATGCCGGAGCGGATGGGGAAACGCGACATGGCACTTGCTCCTGTTCGCAAGAAATGGGCGGAAAAATGGGGCACGATCCGACGCGGGATCTGCTGAATAATTCAGGATAACCGAAGCCGGCCCGCCGGCGAAGGTGCACCTCAAGGCAGGGCGATATTGCCCCCCCCGGAGCGGCCCTTTCCAGGATCGGGCTTGCGGGTGAACGCGCAGATGGTTCCGTTGGAGTTGCCCGTTTCGCCTGCCCAACCCGTGGTCGGCGCGGACGGCAACGCTCGAGTGTGCAAAAGGTTTTCGGGCGAAGTACTGGACGGGCGGCGTGCGAATGCTATAATTCTCGGCTTGACCGTGCTGGACGGCAGGGCTCGGGGTGCGGCGGCCACGGCTGGGGCATCGCCGGAGGGAGGCATTTCAGATTCCAGGTAGCCTACGACATACCGGGGCGGGCGCGGACGGTCGAGGCGACGGTGGCCCAGTGCCGCAACGGCCTGGCGGTCAACTACACCGAGCCTTACATGCGCCGCCGCGATCCCGAATGCTCGGTCATCGGCGACGCCCGATTCACCGACAAGTTACCGACAAGTTGTCGTATCAGAACCGGTTCGGCAAGCCGTTCGAGCGGCTCCGGGAGGAGACGTTTCAGTGGCTGAAGGAACAAGCCGGGACTGGACACGTTGGGCCAGCGGATTGTCGAATGTTGCTTGGACGGCGGCGCCACCACCGACTACGAGGGCTTCCTGCCAAGCGTCGACCTGGCCTAAACGAGGGGAAACGAGGGAACGACCATGCACGGAACCGGAACATGGCGGCCGGCGGTCTTCTGGGACCGCGATGGCACGCTGATCGAGGACCGGGGGCACCTGGCCGACCCCGGCGAGGCGGTGCTCTTTCCCAATACGATCGGCGCCCTGCGCCGGCTGCGCGACCGGTTCCTGTTTTTCATCGTGACCAACCAGTCGGGCGTGGCGGAGGGCACGATCAGCCTGGCCGACGCCGAGCGGATCAACGCCCACGTGGTCGGCCAGTTGGCGGCCGCGGGGGTGGAAATCGCCGCCGTCTACGTCTGCCCGCACAGCCGCGCCGATGCCTGCGCGTGCATCAAGCCGAACCCCCATTTCCTGCACCGGGCTGCGGAACAGTTCCACGTGAGCCTCCGCCATTCGTTCGTCGTGGGCGATCATCCGCACGACGTCGAGCTTGCCGAGCGGGCCGGCGCCTGGGGAATCTACGTGTGCACGGGGCACGGTCGGAAGCACCTCGGCGAGTTGCGAGGCCACGAGGTGGTCGTACCCGACGTCGGCGCGGCGGCCGATTGGATCGTGTCGGCGGCCGAAGCCGAGGCCGAAGCGCGCCGACGGCCCGCGGTCCGTGGAGCCTGAGCGCGAGGACGGCCTTGGACGAGCGAGGTTTTTCCTGCCATGGATATTGCCAACCTAACCGGCTGCGTGTACAATCCCCCCCAATGCGTACGCAACGAGTGGTTGGCAGCCGCCCCGGACGCTCGTCGGTTCGGAGAATGGCGGTTGCGGAGAGACCTGTTGTCCGCCCAGCCGGCCGACGCCACTTCGGCGGGCCAGCGACCACGGGTGCCGCGTGTGTGGGGAAATTGGGCAATTAACCACGCTGTGCAACCGAACAGCGTGAGTCCCTGGCCTTGATCGTAACCTTGCGCAATGATAGCAGTAGCCGAAGTCTGACGACTTCGGCTACGATGCTGGCAGGGATGGCGTTTCGCAAACTTACGATCGAGGCCGAGCCCCTGCCTCCCATCCGGTCCTAAATTGGCAAGCGCACCGAAAAAAGGAATGGAGTAGATGGCCAGGAAGGTGATTCTCGACTGCGACCCGGGCATCGACGACGCCATGGCCCTATGCCTGGCGCTGTTCGACCCCCGCTTGGAGGTGATGGCAGTGACGGCCGTTGGGGGAAACGTCACTCCGGCGCAGGCGACGCGGAACGTGCAGGCGATTGTCGAGCAACTCGACCCGCCGCGCTGGCCTCGTCTGGGGGCGGCATCGCCCCCGGACAACGGGCTTCCGGTCGACGGCCGCAACCTGCACGGCAGCGACGGCCTGGGCGGAGCCGATTTCGACGTGGCCGAACTCCATCATGTCCATCCGTCTGAAAAGGTCATCTGCGACCAGGTGCGCGGCGCCCCACCCGGATCGGTGTCGATCATCGCCCTGGGGCCGCTGACGAACGTCGCCCGAGCGTTCCAACGCGATCCGGAACTGCCCGGCCTGGTCGGCGAATTGATTATGATGGGCGGCACCGTGGCGGGGCCGGGCAACATTACGCCGACCGCCGAGTTCAACATCTACTGCGATCCGCCGGCGGCGCGGGCCGTCTTTCGCTCGCCCTCGACGAAGACCCTGATTCCGCTGGACGCCACCAACCGTATCGTCCTGAACTTCGATCTGCTCAACAAGTTGCCCGCCCCTTCCACCAAAGTGGGCAACATCCTGCACCGCATTCTCCCGCCGGCATTCCGCGGTTACCGGCAGCGGTTCGGGCTGGAGGGCATCCACGTGCACGACTCGGTCGCGCTGATGGCCTCCATCCACCCGGAATTGTTCACTATCGAAGAGATGGCCGGCGACGTGGAGACGGCCGGCGAGTTGACCCTGGGCATGACGGTGTTCGATCGCCGGCGGGTTCCGAAGTGGCGCCGCAACATCGGCGTAGCGCAGCACTTGCGCCAGCGCGAGGTGGTCGATGCCATTCTCCGCGGCATCCGCGAGGCCGCCGCACACGCCGGCTAACCTGGCGGCCGGAGCGGCGACCACCGTTGTTGGAGTTCACGCTTCAGCGTGCGAATGAAGCACCTGCGGTGCCCGGGCACGCTAAAGCGTGAACTCCAACAGGGGGCGCAAGTCCAACGGCGCTTGGCGAATGTTGGCGGCCGCCTGCGGTCACTTCCGCTCGACCACGCGGACTTCGACGGGAATTTGCTTGCGGTCACGGAAAACCACCAGCCGCACCGTCTCGCCGGGGGCAGTTTGGGCCACCAGATTGACCAGGTGCCCGTCGTTCTCCACCGGCGTATCGTCGTATTGGACGATGACGTCGCTGACGCGCAGTCCGGCGGCGTCGGCCGGGCTCCCCTCGGTGACCGCAGAGACCCGGGCGCCAACCGGGTAGGGCAGGCCGGCGGCGGCCGCCCCGGCGTCGTCGAATCGGGCGTCGAGACTGACGCCCAGGAATGCCCGGGCCACGCGACCCTGATCGATCAACTGCCGGGCGGCGAACATGAACATGTTGACGGGAATGGCAAATCCGATGCCCTCGTTGCCGCCCGAGGCGCTGGCAATGGCCGTGTTGATGCCGACCACCTCGCCGCGGAGGTTTACCAGCGGCCCGCCGCTGTTGCCCGGGTTGATCGCGGCGTCGGTTTGCAGGAAGTCTTGCAGCCGCAGCCGGGCGTCGCCCAGCCGCAGGTCGCGCCGGCCCTTGGCGCTGACGATGCCGAAGGTGACCGACTGGCTCAGTCCAAAGGGGCTGCCGATGGCCAGCACGAAATCGCCGATCTCCAGCCGGTCGCTGTCGCCAACGGAGGCCGCGGTGAGGCGGGGGGCCGAAACGGCCATGACCGCGATGTCCGACTCCTCGTCGCCCAGAACCTTCGTCGGGTGGACCATCCGGCCATCGTGCAGGAAGATCTTGATGCCCTCGGCGTTGGAATGGCGGATCACGTGCCGATTGGTCAACACGTAGTCGTTGCCGCGATATTCGATGATGACCCCGGAGCCGGTCTCCTCCACCTGGGGGCCCCGGCTGCCGAGTTGGAGGCTCGGGCGGGGACCGGCGTTGGCCTCGATGTGGACGACGGCCGGGCCGAGCAGGCGGGCAACCGTCTTGACCACCGCCGACTGGGCCTCGAGAACGCCGGCATGCTGCTCGAGCACCCGGAACAATTCTGCCCGCTCCTCGGGCCGCTGCCACGCGGCCGGGTGGAACGGCTCGGGCGCAGGCTCGTCGGCCCGCGACGGAATCGCGGCAATCGGCAGGGCGAGGGTTGCAACGGCCACTGCCCGGGCCAGCGTCTGCAATCGGATGGGTGTCCACCACCTGGAATTCGTCATCGAGGCACTCCCGTCGCAAGGGCGCTGTCGGTTATGAAGGCACATTCCATTATAGTTGGAAGGCGTTCCGCGTACCAATAGCGGGAGCGAAAAAAGCCCGTGTACCGGTCAGGCCTTTGGCGGGTCGATGTCTACCTGTAGGATGGACATTCCTGTCCGTCGAGCCAATGACGGACCGGCATGTCCACCCTACTTTGTGGTAGGTTCACGTTGTGCCGCGTCAGGAGGCGTCCATCTCGATGTCGCTCAGCGACAGGTCCAGGTCTGGAGTCGAAGTATCGAGCAGGCGGCTCCAGTCGGGCGTGTAGCCGCCGCCGCTGCTGTCGCGTTCGGCCTCGCGCTGGCACTCGATGCACGTGGCGGCGTAGGGAAGCGCTTGGAGCCGGGCCATGGGAATGCTGCAGCCGCATTCTTCGCACTCGCCGTACTGCCCCTTTTGCATGCGTTTCAGCGCGTCTTCAATCCGGGCGAGTTCGCGGCTTTCGACTTCGGCAAGCTGCGAGCTGATTTCATCCTGGGCGGCATCGAGCGCCGCATCGACGACGTCGCCGGAGGTCTGGGCGTTGAGTTCCTGCAGGAGACTGAGGTCTCCGGCGAGGGCCTTCCGTAATGCGTCGCGCCGCTTTACGAGCGACTGGCGCAGGTTGAGAACCGCCTCTTTCCGATTCATAATGCTCCCCCCTGGAGTCCCACCCGGGCCGGAAGCCGGACATCCCCCCCGGCAGTCCGGTATTGGGCTCCTTTTGTTGTGTTCTAAAACAGGCTCGAGGTGATGATCCCTGCCGGGGCCGATGCCCTCGGCATGTCCGATTCGCCCGGACTCGCTATCCGATAATCGTCAAAACCGGCACGGATATACAGCCGTTCTTGACGATTGGGCCCCGGCGCTGCGGCATCTCGGCGGTCAGGTTTTGACAGGGCAGCTTATGCAAGCTACGTAACATTATGGAAGTACCCATGGTTGCAAGTACCCGATCATCGTCGCGCGTATTGGGAACCCCGCCGGGAGAACTGGTCCTGCGGGTGTGGGGCCCCGGTCGGGCGGGTGAGGTTGTCCGGCTGCGATCGGTCAAGTGTTCGATCGGTTCCAGCCCACGATGCACGCTCCGTTTGGTGGCGCGCGGCGTGGGGCCGGTTCACTGCGTACTGCTGCGGGGAGCGCAGCGCACCCTTGCCCGGCGATGGGCGCCCGGAACCCGGCTCAACGGCAGCGCCTTTGCCGATGCCGAACTGCGGCCCGGCGATCGGCTGACCATCGGGCCCATCGAGTTGGACGTCTTGGAGGTTCAGCGAACGCAGCAAGCTCCTGAAGCCCACCCGGAGGAAGCTTCTTGGGAGCCTATTGTCGACCGAGCCGCCCAGGACCCTCTGCCTGGCCAACCTGGGGCGGATCGCACCAATATAGGGGATCGATGCCCCCCAAGCGAACCTTGCCACGCCGACCTCGGCGCGACCTGGGAAGCTCAGGAACCGGTCGCCGGCGAGGAAACGGTTCGGGTGGAGGCCCCGGTCGACTTGGCCGACGTGCTCTGCCGCCTCGGCAAGGCCGACCTGCTGCGCGGCGACGAAGAGCGGGAGGACCCGCCCCCTGCCGGCGGACAACAGGGGCCGCAACCGGCCACGCCGGAGCGCCCCTGCGATGCCGAAACAAGGGAATCGGCATCCGATAGGGGTGCCGTGCCGCGGGACGAAGCTCCGAAGGAGAGCGACGAGGTATCGGTCGACGAGTACATGGCGCAGCTTATGCGGCGTCTGCGCGGGGAAACGGCACAGGAAGCCGATGTCCCGGCCGGGGTGAGCGCCTCGCCGATGCCGGCCCCTCCCAAACCGGTGCGCCGAAAGCCGCCGGCACCCGCTCCGGAACGGAACGGCTTCGCCGCCATGCGCGAGTTGGCAAACGTCTCCGCCCGCTCCGCCGTCGACCAGCATGTCCGCCGAAGAATGCGCGCCATGAACCGCTCGAAGCTCACCGTGGCCGTTGTGGCAAGCCTGCTGGGCCTGCTCCTGCTCGGGCTTTGGACCACGTACGCTCCGTTTGCGCTCACGTTGTTTGCTGCGACCACCAGTTTCACGGTATCGTTGCTTTGGGCGCTGCAGTGGGCGATGGTGGTTGGCCGGGCGATGGTCGAGCGGAACCGTCTCCTTCGCTCCGGCCGGTCCGGTGCACGAGGAGACCGGCCCGAAGAGGGCGCCGAGCCGACCGGGCCGGACGCCTGAGCCGGGCTGGCCCGAATTATTCATGTAGGGTGGGACGAGGTCGCGCAAATCCTTGGTGGGACTGCGCAAGCCACGCTTAGCCCGTTTGCACATTGTGCGCTGGAACCACGCCCGGCCAAGCGACCGAAGTCCCACCAGGCTCTTGGCTTGCTTGTCACCACCCTACATCGTCGTGCAGACTCGGGGCTAGAAGCCGCGGGCGGCCTTCACGTCTTCGAAGTCGCGCACGTGGTATTCGATGCCGACGTAGTCGAGCACCCGGCAGAGGGCCCGCACGGCAACACCCATGCCGTCGGGACCGCTGAAGCCGCCGAACTGGCCGCCCCCCTTCACGTGCGGCTCCAAGTCGAGGAACACGCCGGGAATGCCCCGCCGGCGGAGCTTGCGTTCCAGGGCGGGGATAACCCGGGCGAAATCGCGCAGGACGGCCTCGTGGGCGGCGTCGCCCTGGTCGGCGGGGACGAAGTTCTTCAACATCTCCTCGTCCACGTGGCCGCCTTTTTGCGCGCCCTTCGGGCGGAGGTAGTCCTTGATGTGCAGCCAGCCCAACCCGGAACGCATCGCCTGGTACTGGGCGAACGTCTCGGCGGTCGAATAGCCCTGGCACACCACGTTGGCCGCGTCGAAGATGAGCATCATGGCCGGGTGGTTCACCTGCTTGTGAATCTCGGCCAGCAGTTCGCCGTTCTGCCCCACCAAGTTCGCCTCGACCTCCAGCCCGAACGTCAGGTCGCTGCGGTGGCACACCTCGGCAATCTGGCCGAGGCGGTCGACCACCTCGGGCAGGAAGTCCCACGGATCGGTGCCCTTGGGGTGATAGAACGAGAAGCCCCGAATGAGCTTGGATTCGAAAGCGTGGGCCAGCTCGCAGGCCTTTTTCACGTCGCGGCTGAGGTACCCCTTGAAGGGCACGTACTTGTTCTGAGTGCCGTCGTCGGTGTCGCTGAGCTTGATCTTCCCGATGGGCGAGCCGATCGACGAAACGTTCAGCCCGTACTCGTCCATCAGGTGCCGCACCTTCTGGATTTCGGCTTTCGAGAGCTGCATGACGTTTTTGATGCCGCCGCCGACGTCGATGAACCGGATGCTATAGTACTGGAGGCCCAACGCCGCGAAGGCGGCGAACTGCTCGGCGGCCGTCTTGTGGTTGGCTGCCTCGTCGGCGAAGCCGGAAAGGATGACACGGGGTGGATTGGGCATGGCCGGACTCCAGATTCGGGGTGATGGAACTGTGCAAATTTCCATTGTTCCGAGAAAACGCCGCCCGGACAAGGGGGGCCGAGCACCGGACGATCCGCCCGGCAGGACGATCCGCCCGGCAGGACGATCCGCCCGGCAGGATTGACAGGGGGGCCCGCCCCCGGTAGCCTTGCGCACTGCACGTGAACGGTTACACCG
>PWXP01000010.1 GCA_003561895.1 Planctomycetaceae bacterium
AATCGGGCCGTCCGTCGCCGGTGAGGTCGCCGACGCGCAGGTCGCCCATGAACCCTCCCTCGGCGAGTAACGATCGGGGAACCTCAAGCCGCTTGTGCAGCACCGGTTCGCCGAAGGGTTCCGCGCCGAGGACCGGTGCCGGCAACCCCGAGGCCAACAACAGGAAAAGTAACGATTTGCGTAGCATCGTGGTTTTCATTGGATTGTTCTTGCTATAGCGGGAATGGTCCGGATGATTCGCGTAGGGTGGGCCAAGGCCGCGTCAATCGTTGGTGAGACGCGCAAGCCGGAGTTATGCCACCCTCCACGCCACCACCCGGGCTTGTCCCGGTGGAGCGATGTTTGGCAACTACAAACCCCAATCATCGCCCCACCGACGCAAGCTCGGTGCGGCGTCATCGCCGGTCTTTGTCGGCTGGCGGCAGCAGCACCATCTGCCGCATACTGTTCCATGCGTTGTCGGTATTGCCATTGCCGACGACACGGACATAGCGGGCGCGGAACGGGCGAATGTCGACCGGTTCGGGTTCCGCCGTTGTGCCGCTGCTGGCGCCGTCGAATACGACTTCCCACTGTTGGCCGTCGTCGGAAATGGCAACCTGGAATCGCTGCCGGCGCCGGTCGCCGCGAAACCAGGCGATGAGCACCCGGCCGACCGGCGTCACGTCGCCCAGGTCGTACCGGATCCATTGCCCCTCGCCTTCGGCCCCCCAGTATGTGTCCAGGTCGCCGTCGATGGTGTTCTCCGGACCGTACGAGGGCTCGAACCCGCTGGCAGTCACCTCTTTGACGGGCAGAGCGTCTTCCGCGAGTTCCTCGGGCACCGCCCGGCGGAGCGGCGCGGTGATGAACGGTCCGGCGGCCTCGATCGCCTCCGGCGTGATGATGCCCTCTTTCACGAGCAGGTACACCTCGCCGGCCGCGGACAGGAACAGCCCGGCGCCGTATTCGTGCGTGCCGTGCGGCTGCGACGGAGCCGGCGCGGCGCCCACCGGCTGGACCCAACCGAGCTTGCCGTCCGGATGCACGGAACCGACCAGCGCCTTCCAGCCGCGGAGGATCACCGGCAGGTAGGCCTCGCGGTCCAGAACCCCGTTGCGGACGCCCCAGGCATAGCCCGCGATGAAGAAAGCCGTGCCGCTGCTCTCGGGCATGGGGGTGTGCGCCGGATCGGCCAGGTTCGATCGCCAGAAGCCGTCGGGCTGCTGCCGCGCCGCCAGCGAGGCGGCCATTCGGCGGTAGAGTTCCACGTAGCGCTCCCGCCCCGGCGCATCGTCGGGCAGGTAGCGGAGGATCCGCGGGAAGGCGCCGAAGACCCAGCCGTTGCCTCGCGACCAGAGTATCTTTTCGCCGTGGGGCGATTTCCGCCCGATATAGCGCGGATCGCGGTAGTACAGGTCCTCCTCTTCGTCGAGTGTGGCCTCCGTGACGGTCCAGAACACGTGATCCAGCATGTCGAGGTGCGCCCGGTCGCCCGTGGCCTGGTACAGCATGGGAAACACGGGCGCGCCGTAGAGCGAGTCGCTGTACAGCGGGCGGTCGTACGGGGGGCCGGCGTGGCCGAACCAGATCTTCGCCCCGCCCGGCGAGTTCGGCGCGTCGGTGGCCAGCCACTTGAGCGTCGGTTCGATCTTTTTCGGGTCGGGATCGAGCAGGTACAGTTCCGCCCACGTCATCGCGCAGAACAGTTTGTTCATGCCCGACCCTTCGGTGCCCACCTGCCACTGGTGCTTCTCGGCCCACCGCTCGGCCTGCTCGCGGTACTTCGCGTTTCTGGTGGCGTGGTACAGTTCCATCACGCCGCTGTAAAAGGTGGCCCGAATCCAGTTCCGGTCGGTTTCTCTGTAGGGATTCTCCAGCGTGTGGGTGTACACCTTGTCGGCCAGCGCCAGGATGCGTTCCGGCTGGAAGGCGTCGTCCGCCCCGGGGTCGTCGGCCGGGGCGGCCGCAGGCCCGGCGAAACAGGTCAGAGCGGTAGCAAGCAGTACCGTCGTGGTGTGTTTCATCATCGGTCTCCTTGGGTTTGAGGTTGAGTTATCTTTTCGTGGGATAGGCTTCCAGCCTGTCATAGCCTTCCAGTTGTCATTCCTGCCTTGTTTCTTTATTTTGTTCTCAATGCCGATAACGTCGCTGACAGGCTGGAAGCCTATCCCACGTGCGGCGCGGCTAGCGGTCGCGCAGTGTGAATACGGCCAGCTTGTCCTTCCGCAGTTGCGGCACAAACAGCCGGTGGTTCTTTCGGTCCAACCCAATATCGGCCGGCGTTTCCAGTTCAGCGAGGGTCGTTACGGTTTTCCGGTCGGGTGCAATGAGGCATACCTTGTTGCCGATGAAGTCCGACACGATCATCGCGCCGTCGTCGAGCACCTCGATGCCGTCAAGATTCGTGAAATGCGCAGCCAGGCCGAACGGCGCCGGCTCGTGCTTACCGGCCCGGTCGATTTCGTACACCTCGTGCAACCCCCACGAAACGGCGAACATCCGCCCTTCGTGGAAGGTGATGCCGTTGACGCCTTCGAGTTCCGCCACGGTTTCGTGCGGCCCTTCTCCGGTCAGGTCGAGGCGCAAGATGCGGCCGGCGCCCGTGTCGGAAACGTACACGCCCCGGCCGTCGGTGGCCATGTCGTTCAGCCGCTGCGCCCCCGGCACGGCAATCCTTCGCTCGGGCTTGCCCTCGGCCAGGCCGATGATCAGCACGCGGGTGTTGTCGGCCGCGTACAGCTTCCCGTCCACAATGCACATGCCCTTGGGGCTGTTGATGACGAACTCCGGGCTGCTTTCGACCCATCGCAGCGTGTCGAGGGTTCCGTCGGGGCGAAGCCGCGAAAAGAACCCTTCGCGATTGTCGTCCCAGTATTCGCCCGGCGGCGATGCGATGTTCGATACATAGACGAACCCGGTTTGCGGGTCCACCACGGCGCATTCCGGCACGGCGAACCCCTCAAGCACGGCCGCCGGTTCCAGCGCCCCGCCGGCGCCCGCCGAGTGCGTGGCACCTCCCCAAGCCAGTGCGGCCAGTAGGAAGCTGGCGAATCTGCGAACACTTTTCATGTTGATATTTCTCCTCATGTTTGGAGTGCGGCGGCTTGACGCCGCTTTGGCTATTTTGGAGTGCGGCGGCTTGACGCCGCTTTGGCTATGCCTTTTCGTAGTCGTTCAGTCTTGCTCAGCAACTTACCCACTCAAAGCTATCGCAAAATGGAAAGCGCCGTCAAGCCGGCGCACTCCAAAGGGGCATATCCGCGCGATCAGGGCTGGTTCGCCTCCAAGAGCGACGCGGCGGCCCAAAGCAGCGGCGCCTGGCCGTGGGCGTCGCCCGTGCGGCGGGGGCGGTCGAGGTAGTGCTGCCGGTTGCGGCCCACCCCAGTGCCGACGCAAACCTCCCGAAGGCGCCACTGCTGGTCGACGTACCCGCGGGCGGTGTAGGCCGGCATGCCGTTTTCGTCGGCATTGTGGTACTGCTTTTCGGCCAGTTCGATGCCGCGCTTCAGGTAGTCGGGGTTCCGGGTTTGCCGGTACAATTCGAGCGGCACAAAGCCAAACCACTGATGCGGAGGGCGGTTGCGCGCGTTGTCGCGGTGCGGGTTTCGGCCTTCGAGCAACTCGGGCCGGAAGGCCTCTTCGACCCCCCGGCGCAGTTGCTCGTCGCTGGTGGCGGCGGCAATTTTCAGGATACCGTACGCCGCGCACATGTTCTGATAGCTCATGTTGTCCATCTGGTTGGCAAGCGACCACCGGGCCGCCTGAACGCCGACCCTTTCGATCGCATCGCGCGACAAGGCGTCGTCAGCCCCGAACGCGGCGCTCGTACACATTCCGGCAGCGGCGATAAGTGCAATAGTTGTTCGTCTTATAGTACGTCTCCTCATAGGTAGGGGTGAAGTGAAGTTTTCAAATGGATCATGGGGCAGCGGTGTTTACCTGTCGGCTTGAGCTTCCGGGGGAAGATCATAAAACCCTCCGCTTAACCTCCGCCCCGGTTCCTCTTTCCGATTTCCGAAGCATCCAAGTTTCATTATAGCAGGAACGGCCTGCGATGGAAGACGCCGTTTCGCGCAATCGGGCGCCGCTGGGCGTACCCTGCCGACGAGGGATGTGTCGCGTTGATACCCTTGCACGCTCCACCGGCTCGTGCTATCCTCTTGTTGGGGCCACATCGGGGCCGGAGTAAGCGTTCACGGGCCGGTGGCGCAGGCTGTTTTCTCCGCTGCATGCGAAGGGGACCGTCCCATTTTCGCGGCCGGAGCGGTTGACCCATTGGGCATATTCCCCTGTGTGCCGCGAAAATTGCGACAGTCCCCCTGGGAACGGTTACGGGCCTACGGGCCGGAGAAAGGGCACGGAGAACGGAGAACAGAATGATCGTGTTTGAAGCCAAGGTATTGGACCCCACGCATTTGGAACTGTCGACTCCCATCACCACGGGCCGGGGTCAAACCGTGCTTGTGTCGGTAGTCGAAGCGGGCGAGGACACCGTGGAACGCGAGCAGTGGCTTGCGGCTTCTGCCGCCGCACTCCAGCATGCATACAGTGACTCAGAGCCCGAGTACCTGCCGTCCATGGTCAAAGAGACCAACGCGGCTTTCGAAAAATGAAAGAAGCCAGCATCGTTCTCACGCCACTGCCACAGGCCGACGGCACGGTCAAGAACCGACCGGCGCTCGTGCTTCGGGAGCTGCCTCCTTTCGGCGACTTCCTTGTCTGTGGCATCAGCACCCAGCTTCATCAGGCGGTGCCGGGGTTCGATGAAACTATCTCACGAGGCGATTCCGATTTTTCGGACTCCGGCCTTGTGGCGGATTCGTTGATTCGCCTCGGGTTTTTGGCCGTTCTGCCGCGTCGAAGGCTCATAGGAGCCATCGGGCAGATCGCGCATGCTCGGCATGCCCGGCTTCTCCATAATTTGTGTGCGCACCTTCTGGCTTACCTTGAATAGCGGTCAGCCATACATGTCGGAACGATGTGTGAGGCGGTCACCTGCCCGAGCTGCCCGGCCCCGCGGAAAGCGAAACTTGGAGCCGATGGAGGTCTACCTGCTGCAAGCGCAACGGATGAAGTTGGCCGGGCGGTTCAAGGCGAATGCCGACAGCCAACGCCGGGGCGCTCGGCAGTCACCGGGGTGGCCCCGCCCCCGGCACTTCGACTGCTTTGGTATGCCGGTACAGCCAGCGCCCGAGCGCGGCCGGGTCGGTCGGCACATCGAGCCGGCGGTAAACGCTTTCGGGTTTCGGGTAGCCGCCGATGTCCTTTTCCGTCTGGATCAATTCTTGTTTGCCCTCTTTAACCTGCCGGATCACACGTTCGTCCAGCGGCGTGCGCTCGGCCGGGCGCGCCCCGACGGTCTGCAGGTGATGCGCGACGACATCCGTCCGGGGCAGCGGTCTGATGTCGTGCAGTGGAACAGGCGGTTCATCCGTCAGCGTCCAGTGTTGATTGCCGATGGTTCTCGTGTAGTCGTTGTCGCGCAGATACAGTTCTTTTGGCACGTTATCCCGCCGTGTGATATCGAGTGTAAATTCTCGGGGGCGGTCGGAAAACGTATTGCCGATGAGCGCCACACGCATTAAACCGTTGGCTTCGATGCCCTGCTGCCTATCCCAACCGAGATTATGGCCGAGGGTGTTGACCACAAGGGCATCACAGCCCCCATAGGCGCCGATCCAGGGCGTGCGGGTGTTGACATTGGCAAAAAGATTGCCCGCAAAACAATGGGCCAAACCACGGTAGAGAAGGGTGCCCTGCGCCCGGGTATAACCTGGAGTGACCAATCCGTCGGCGATCATGGTGTTGCTGATCTGGAGAGGGGGACGTTTGCCCGGCCCAAGGTCGTGTTTCCACTGCCCGTCGTCCCCCCGAACGTTTCCTGAAATCTCGGTTACCGACAGTACTTCATCAGTTCCCCAGGAGACCGAGCAATGATCGACGATGATATTGCCTTCGCCATCATACACGCCGCCAATGGACAGTGCGTCCAGGAGCGGGCGGGTTCCATCACCCACTGATGGGTCTCGATGCCCCGGGGTTTGCGGTGCGTCCGGATCGAGATCGGTACCCGCCCGCACCCGAATGTGCTGCACGATGACATTGGGCGCATGAATATCGAACGCCTCTCGGATGATAGTAATCCCCGGCGCCGGCGCCGTCTGTCCGGCAACGATCACGCCGCCGTGGGGCGGTATCAGCCTCAGCCGTTTTCGCTCCAGATCAATAACCCCACCGACTTCAAACACGACCAGGCGCAGCCCGGTTGTCTGTTCCAGGGCCCGGCGCAGCGAGCCCTCGCCGTCGTTGGCCAGCGTGGTGACCTTCACGACCTCCAGATCCTGTTCGTCAACCCAGTCCAGGCAGACTCCGCCGTCGCCCGGGGCGAACTGCGAACTGGGCGAGTAGCGAAAGGCGTCGGAGAGCTTTTCGATGGGTGGCATCCCCTGGTATCCCCACCGCCGATTCGGCTCCTCCCCGGCCGGCGGCGGGTCCGCGGCCCGAGCCTCGACCGCAAGCAAGAACAGGACAAACGCCAGACAAACCGATCCGATTATTGATGTCCTACGAAGGGACTGTGCGCCTTTCGCTCTGGAACGTTGTCTTCTGTCGAATGTCATGGTGAGTCTCCATGGGGTGTCTGTAGCCCCGGAAAGGCACTTGATGTCTTTGTCTGAGCGGCTGTGTTGGCCGCTGCCGCAACCTTTACGTTCCTACTCAACATACTTACCTCCCGTTTCATTCGGGTAATATAACCATCTGCCGCATACTGTTCCACCGGTTGGCCGTATTGCCGTGGCCGGTCAGGCGCACGTACCGGGCGCGGAACGGCCGGAGGTCCACCGGCTCCGGGCCTTGGGCCGTGCCGCTGCTCTGCCCGTCGAACACCACCCGCCATTGCTTTCCATCATCGGAAACGGCGATCTCGAATCGCTGCCGGCGCCGGTCGCCGGCATGCCAGGCGATGAAAATGCGGCCGATCGGCGTCAATTTGCCCAGGTCGTACTGGATCCATTCCCCCTCGCCCTCGGCCGCCCAGAGCGTTTCCAGGTTGCCGTCGATGGTATTCTCCGGGCCGTGCGGCGGCTCGAATCCGCCGGCCGTCGCCTCCTTCACCGGCAGCGCGCCCTCGGCCAGTTCCTTCGGCAATCTCACGCGGGTCATGCAATGCTCGCCCGTCGGGCTGAGCTTGTCGCGGGAAATCTCCCGGACCTCGCGCAAGTCGGAGGCGTCGAGCAGGAACATGTGGTTGGTCTTGCTCGCCGGGTCGCCCCCGGTGAAGAGGATCCATTGGCGGTCGGGCGTAAGCTGCGGGTGGAAGTGCGAAAACTGCCCCCGGTTGTACGTGGAAGACGTGGTGGATGGCGTGGTCGATGCTCGTCAGCACGCGCCTCTCGCCTGTGTCGAAATGGTACCCGACGAGCTTCACCCCCGGCGCCGGCCGGTTTCCCGTGACGCCCGTGGGTGCGTCGATATAGACCAGCCACCGGCCGTCGGGCGTGACGGTGTTTTGCCCGATCGCTTCGCGGCCGTCGGGCAGCGTGAACAGGAGTTTGTCTTCGAGCGTCTCCACGTCGACAAGCCGGACGTGGTTTCCGTCGAAGTACACCACCTCGCCGCGGGCGACGTTCAGCACGCTGCGGTGATCCAGCACGCCGCCGCCCTTCTCGGTACACCACGGCCGCCACTGGTTTCGCGCGGCCGTGCCGCGCGACAGTTGGACCGACTCGCCGTTACGCAAGTTGAGCCGGTACAATTGCACACCCCCGGCCGGCGGCCTGGCCCGGTAGTGGATCAGGTACTTCGCGTCGGCGGTGAAGCTGGGAATGAAGTAGTAGAGCGGATAGCAGAAGTCGTCGCCCGCGGTCAACTGCACCGCCGCCCGGCCGCTACCCGGCGCCTTTCGCCGGGGGAAGCCGTCCCAAAGCGGCATGTCGACCACATGGGCGGGTTCTTCCCATGCGGCGGCGCTGCCGGGTTGCCTCGCCGCCCGTTGCAACTCGTCAGCGCAAATGGCCGGGATGCCCGCGGCCAACATGGCAGCCAGTACGGTTGTAATCACAAACACTCGCATGGGCATGGTTCCTTTTTGGAGTGGGGGACTTGTTCCCGCTTTTCGGATGGTAAGTGGGTGCGGGGGGCGGTAGAAGAAGACGAAAGCGGCAATAAATTGCCGCACTCCAAACGCCTGTGCAAGCGGCTAGTGCCTTGGCGGCGTTTCTTCGACCAGTTCGTACCGCCGGATTTTGCGGTCCAGCGTGGACCGCTCGATGCCGAGGATGGTGGCCGTGCGGCTCTTGTTCCAGCCGGTGTGCCGGAGGGTCGCCGCGATGTGGTCGCGTTCCACGTCGGCCAGCGAAGCGGGTGAGAACGCCTCGCCGTCCCGCGCGGCCGCGCTGAGGTCGGTGGTGTCGCCCGCCGTGGCCAGGTTCGTCAGCAGCAGGTCGTCCGCGTCGACCTCCTGGCTGCGGCACAGCACGACCGCCCGCTCGATGACGTTCTTCAACTCGCGCACGTTTCCGGGCCAGCGGTAGCGGAGGAGTTGGTCGCGGGCGGCCGTGGTGAAGCCGCGAATGCGGCGGCCCGTCTCCTCGTTGTACTTGCGGAGGAAATAGTTGGCCAATTCGATGACGTCGTCCGGCCGTTTCCTCAAGGGGGGCACGACGATCTCGACCACGCGGAGGCGGAAGTACAGGTCGCGCCGGAAGCGGCCTTCTCCCACATCCTTTTCCAGGTCGCGGTTGGTGCAGGCGATGACGCGGACGTCGACGGTGACCGGCTTGCTGCCGCCGACGCGTTCGAACGGATGCCCTTCCAGGACGCGCAGGAACTTCGCCTGGAGACTGGGGCTCATCTCGCCGATTTCGTCGAGCATGAGCGTTCCCTTGTGCGCCGCCTCGAACTTGCCGATCTTCCGCTCGGTGGCGCCGGTGAACGAGCCCCGCTCGTGGCCGAACAACTCGCTGGCCAGCAGGGTTTCGCTCAGCGCGGCGCAGTTCAGGCACACGAACACATCGTCCTTTCGCGCGCTGTTGAAGTGGACGGCGCGGGCGACCAACTCCTTGCCCACACCGCTTTCGCCCCGCACGAGCACGGTGGCGTTGGTGCCGGCCGCGCGGCCGATTTCTTCGGTGACGGCCTTGATGGCCCCGCTGCGGCCGATGATCTCGCTGCGCACGCCCAGCCGCTCGCGGAGCTGCACGTTCTCGGTGCGCACCTGGGTGAGGTTCTCGGACAGTTCCTGCCGCCGGTGCAGGTTCTCCAGCGCCACGGCCACGGTGTCGGCCACGGCGAGGGTGAACTCGAGGTCGTCGGGGTCGGGCACGAGGTGCTCGTCGGTCGAGTACAGGTGAATGACCCCGAACACGCGCCGGCCCCGGCGGATCGGGGCGCAGATGACGCTGGTCGTATAGATTTCTCCGGCGCTGTCGCGGCTGCCGAGCGTGC
>PWXP01000122.1 GCA_003561895.1 Planctomycetaceae bacterium
CGCGTCGATGTGCCGGGCGCTGGCCGTCGTCACCAGCGGCCCGATGCCCAACGCCAGCACCACGGCCGCGCCGAGCAAGACCAATAACACTTTTCTCATGGGTCGAAACTCCTATCTCAGCCGCAGGCGAAATAAATGGGCGACCGCAACGCGGCTGATTGCCACGGCCCGCCACCGATCCTCGTTGACTTTCCCGCCAGCACCGCGACCGTCGCGGGGTCTGCCGGGATCAATACTCACCAATCACCTCCCCGCCCGCTCGCGTCGAGAGGGCTTGCACCGTAGCCTTGTCGATGCTGTAGCTCAAGAAATGCACGCTGCCGTCGGCAAACACGAACTGCGCTCCATTAGGATGCCAACTCCAATAATGGGCGTCGTGGAGGGTGTTGTCATTCCGCCCCGGCAACAGGCCCAGTTCCGTGGACAGATGGTTGTCCTGGTTGCCGGTCCCCAAAGGGGTTCCGGCGGCGCATAGATACCATCCCTGCTCCAAATCGTTCGGAATGCCGCGTTCGCCCATCATCAGCGTATTGGAAGTGCCGTCGCGAATGTCGGAAATCCTGACGAAGCTGCCGCTGTAAAAAATCCCGTTCGGCTGTGTCCAGGAGTCGCCCGAAACGCCGAGATAATTGGTGGGCATGTGGACGCCGTAGTCCGGTTCGCGGTCGTACAGCCGGCCGGCGTTGGGCTCGCTGGGACACTGAAACACCGGCAGAACGGTGCGGCCGGGATCGTCGGCTCCGGCCGCCGCCATGGCGCGGAAGCAATCGCCGGGGAACTCGTAATCGAGCCTCGAAAAGAGTGGCTCCTGCTCCAGTTGCGGCAGGATCATGCTTTGGAACGTCCAGTAGCGATCGGGCACGTTGCCGATCGGAAAGCCGCGATGCACGTTGTGGTAGTTGTGCAGCGCCAGTCCGATCTGCTTCAGGTTATTGCTGCATTGCATGCGGCGCGCCGCCCCCCGCGCTGCTTGCACCGCCGGCAGCAGCAGCGCAATCAGGATTCCGATGATGGCAATCACCACCAAGAGTTCCACGAGTGTAAAGGCCCTTCGCATGTCGGGCATCGCCTCCTAACCAGTGCTGACGGCTGATGAAAAGGAACGACTACGTATTTTGGTAACCACAACCCCATCGCTGAAGTGGGCCGAGGCAATAGGCCGTTCCATGCTCCGTGCCTCTTGGTTTGGAACTGCCGCCGCGCACCGGCTGCTTGGCCCTTACAAGTTGCCGGGCGGCCTCGGCCTCCGAATGCAAATGGCGTGCCATGTCGTTGCCGTGCGCGAGACAGGCCGGTTCGCTCCGAACGAGCCGAGAAAGTGGCTTGCCGGCGGGGTCGCCGCTCGTTGTGCGCGCTCGGCGATGCGCCCGCTGCGCGCCTCACAGATAACGCCGACCCATTGCTCAAGCCGCCGGCGCATGAGCGTTTCCACCACGAAAGGGTGCTGAGTGGCACTTACGACGGCTCGATGCCCAATTCCCGCATCCGGCGATACAGGGTGGCCCGGCTGATGCCCAGCAGTTCGGCCGCCCGGGTGCGGTTGCCGTTCGCTCGCTCCAGCGCCGTCCGAATGCGTTCGGGTTCGTCCTGCGCAGGTTCGGATGAGGGGGCCTCTGCGCGCACTTCCAGCAGTTCCGGCGGGAGGTCCTCGGGCCGAATGAGGGAGCCTCGGGCGCAAATGACCGCGAACTCCAGGGCGTTGCGCAACTCGCGGACGTTGCCGGGCCACGGGTAGGTCAACAGAACGGCCATCGCATCAGTGCTGATCTCCTCGACCTCCTTGCCGGTGGCCGCCCGGTGCTCGGCCAGGAAAGCCCGCGCCAACAGCGGCAGGTCGTCGCGGCGTTCGCGCAGGGGAGGCAGGTTCACGCGAGCGACGCGAATCCGGTAGAACAGGTCGTGGCGAAATCGCTTCGCCTCCACCTCGCCGGCCAGGTCGCGGTGCGTGGCGGCGATGATGCGCACGTCGACCGGCCGCAGGTTCGACTCGCCCAGGCGCAGCACGGCGTTCTCTTCGAGCACCCGCAGCAGCGACGTTTGCACGCGGATGGGCAACTCGCCGATCTCGTCGAGGAAGAGCGTGCCGCCGCCGGCCGCCTCGAACAGGCCCGCCTGGTCGTCGTAGGCCCCGGTGAACGAGCCGCGCCGGTGCCCGAACAACTGGCTGGCCGCCAGTTCCTCGCTCAGCCCGGCGCAATTCAGGGCCACGAAGGGGCCTTGCTTGCGAGGGCTTTGCTGGTGGATGGCCCGGGCCACCAGTTCCTTGCCCGTGCCGGTTTCCCCTTCGATGAGCACGGTGGAGTTGACGCGGGCCAATTCGCCGATGAGTTGGAACACGTGGCGCATTGCCTTGCACCTGCCCAGGATGCCCGGCATGCCCGACTGCGCGTCGAGTTGCCGGCGCAGTTCGTACAAGGGCGAAACGTCGTACAGGAAGAGGATTTTTCGGGCGGGATCGCGAGGGTCGTCGGCAATCTCGATTTCCACCCGCCGCTCGCTTCCCGCGCTGCCGGGAAGCGCCAGCGGCAGTTTCGACCGCCCCTCGGGCGCCGCGGCGCACATCCGTTCGAACTCGCCGAGTTGCCGCGTGCTGAGCCCCAGGACCTTTCCCACCAGTCCCTCCGGGGCATCGCCCGCGTGCAGTCCCAGCAGCTTGCGGGCCGAGCGGCTGGCGAACGCCACATTGTGCTGCGGGTCGAGCATCAGCGTGCCGTGCCGCTGGGCGTCGAGGATGGCCTGCAAGTCGTCACGGCTTCGCCGCACTTGCCGGTCGGCTTCTCCTTTGTACAAGGCGATTTCGATGGCCGTTTGCAGGTCGCGCTGGTCGAACGGCTTGACGATATACCCGTAGGGCTCGGCCACCCGCGCCCGCTCGAGCGTCTTCCCGTCGGAATAGGCCGTCAGGAAGACGACGGGGATGCCGGCGTTCTGCCGGATTTGCTCGGCTGCCGCCACGCCGTCCACGTCGCCCTCGATGCAGATGTCCATGAGCACCAGGTCGGGCAGCGCGTCGGCGGCCGCCCGGCAGGCGTCTTCCCCCGACCGGGCCGTGCCCGACACGTGGTAGCCCAGGCGCTCGATCTGGCACGCGATGTCCATCGCGACGATCTCTTCGTCTTCGACGATCAGGATACTCGCAGGTTCAGGCATAGATCGATACCATTGCTCCGGATTTCCGGGGCGGGGGACATCCCATTTTCACGGCGAACGGCGGCTCTCCACAATGTAACCGTTCACTGCCGGGCGGGGACCTGTCCCCTTACCGGTCACAGGGGACAGCCTCCCGGAATGGTCGCGGCGCTGGAAACGTGATATTGAAAAGGGTACCGGCCCGGCCCTCGACGTGCAATTGCCCGTGAATTTGGCGGACCAGCGCCCGCACCACCCGCAGTCCCAGCGATTCGGCCCCGACGGCCGTTTCCGCCGGGACGCCGACGCCGTCGTCTTGCACGCTCAGGTGGTATTGCCCCGCCTGTTGCGCGAAGCCGACGACGATCTGCCCCTTTTCCCGGCCGGGGAACGCGTGCTTGGCGGCGTTCGACACCAGCTCGCTGACGATCATGCCGCACGGAACCGCCTGGTCCAGCGGCAAGCGGCAAGGCTCCGCCTCGACGCGCACCGCCAGCCGAACGCCGCCCTCGTGCGAGCGGGAAAGCTGCCCGGCCAATTGTTCGACGTACACGGCAAAGTCGATCTGTGAAAGATCATCGGAGCGGTAAAGCTGTTCGTGGATCAGGGCCATCGCCCGAATGCGGTGCCGGCTTTCGTCAAGCAGCCGGAGCGTTTCGGGCGAATGCGCTTCGTGCGCTTGCAAGCTGAGGAGGCTGGAGACGACTTGCAGATTGTTCTTCACGCGGTGGTGCACTTCCTTCAGGAGCAACTCCTTCTCGTCGAGCGAGGCCCGCAGCCGCGATTCCACTTCCTTTTGCTCGGAGATGTGCACGGTGCTTGCGCGCAGTTCGGCCAGCATTTGGTTGAAGGCGCCGGCGAGCACGCCGATTTCGTCGCTGCGGCGGATGGCCACGGCGGTGTGTAGATCGCCTCGGCCGGCCGCCAACGCCGCTTCTTTGAGCATCCGCAGCGGCCAGCCGATGAATCGGGCGAGAAACAGTCCCAGGCCGACGGCCGCCGCCATGGCGGCGACGGTGAGCATCGCCTGGCGCGTGTTGACCACTTCCAGGGCCCGTTCCACGCCCCGCACCCCGCCGGTGAACTCCTGCTCGGCGAGCCGGCGGTGTCCGGCTAGAAGCGCGAGTAGTTGTTCGTGCGCGTGCGGCAGCAGTTGCTCTTCGAGCAGTTCGGCGGCCGCGTGGGGGTCGAGGTCGGCCAGCCGCAGCAACTCGTCCGTCAACCGCCGGTGCTCGCCGTACCGGGCCTCCAGGGTTTCGAGGAAGGGAAGCGTAACGGTTCGCTCGCGCCGAGCCCATTCCGGGTGGCCCGCCGTTTCCACCCAGCGAATCAGGGCGTCGGTCGTCATCCGCTGCCGCTGGAGCGTGTCGCGGAACGAGGCGTCTTGCCGCTCGATTTCCTCGCGCGCCTCCTCGGCCTCCGCCGCCCTGGAAGCCGCTTCCCCGCCGTCCTGCTCCCGAACGCTCGTACGGACCAACCGGGCGGCGGCCAGCATCTGGTGGTGAATCGCCTCCGACATGCCGGCCGTGTGCGCAATGGCGGGAATCGCGCCGCGGCTGAGCCATTCCACCTGGCGCTGGATTTCGCCAGTGGCCGAACTGATATGGTAGCCGATCCCCCCGGCGATGGCGGCGGTTGCAATGAACGCCACCGACAACTGGATGCTGATTCTCATGGCAGGCGGTCGGATCGGGAGACAA
The DNA here is from genome assembly GCA_003561895.1 of Planctomycetaceae bacterium. GTDB lineage: Bacteria > Planctomycetota > Planctomycetia > Pirellulales > Thermoguttaceae > PWXP01. The sequence goes on from PWXP01000122.1 coordinate 4,830, forward strand.
AGAGAAATGGAAACCGGCCGTTTCTTTCTACCACGTACGGCCAGGGGTGGCTATACGGAGCGGGCATGAACGGTGGCCTCCTCTGCCGTTTCCATGGCAATCGGCACGGCAATTGCACCCGCAAGTTGGTCAACATTCTCGCGTACAACCCCCCGAATACCAAGTGGCAAGGCTCTTCCGTTTCTAGGTGCAGGCCTCGCCAATGTAGTAGGCATACGCCGCTGTGCCGTCCCCCGGAAAAGCAGCCCTGCACCTAGAAACGGAAGAGCCAGTGGCGAGCGGGTGGAAACGCGATACGGCGGACTGTACCATTGCAATGGGTGAGGCGCATCGCGGGCGCTTCACGCCCCCCTGTACGGTGGTCTATGCGCAAATTGCGGACGGCACTAACCCTGATCGAACTGCTGGTGGTGATCGGCATTATCGGCCTGTTGATTGCGCTGCTGCTGCCCGCCGTCCAGGCAGCCCGCGAAGCCGCGCGGAGGCTGGCGTGCCAGTCGAACATCCGCCAGATCGGCTTGGCCTTGCACCAGCATCATACGTCGCATGGGGAACTGCCCTCCGGTTGGGTGCAGACATCGCCGGACGGCGGGCCGGGGTGGGGCTGGGGTACGGCCATTCTCGGTTATGCCGGGCAGGGCGGCGCGGGCCGGCTGCCCCAACTGCCGCCCGGCGGACCGCCCGACGCCCCCGGACCGCCCGACGCCCCCGGACCGCCCGACGCCCCCGGCCCGCCGCCGGGCATCGGCCACCCGAACCATCGGCGGCTCCGAGAGACAACCCAGCCGCTGTTTCTTTGCCCCTCCGATCCGTCGCCCCCTGTGTTCACGCTGCATCGCGCGCCGGCCGATCCCTGGAGCACCGCCTCGGCCGACGGGACCCCGACCCGCGGCGAGCCGATGTTCCAGGTTGCCCGCGCGAACTACTCCGGCGTGTTCGGCACGAACTCGATCGAAGCCGCTCCCGGCCAGGGCAACGGCTGCTTCTTCCGCAACAGTCGCATCCGCTTCGGCGACATCCACGACGGGCTGAGCAACACGCTCCTAGTGGGCGAGCGCTCCTCGCGCCTCGGCAGCGCCACGTGGGTAGGCGCCGTGCCGGGCGCCGCTGGCGGCGCCGCCCGAATCGTCGGCCGCGCCGGCCGCGTACCGAACGACGTGCTGAACGACTTCAGCGATTTCAGCAGCCACCACCCGTTCGGCGCGAACTTCCTGATGGCCGACGGCTCGGTGCGGCTCATCAGCGACCAGATCGATCTGGACGTCTATCGGGCTCTGGCCACCCGCGCGGGCGGCGAGATCATCGATGCCGACCTGACCGCGCACCGACTCGACGCCCGCCCCCAAACCGGCAGCCGCCCCGTCATTTCCACTATCTCATTGGGGCGGTAGAATCATACAGCATCCCGGCTGGCTCCTGCTAATCCTCGGTCTTGTGCTTGCAGTCGTCCCCTGGATCGTTTACGCTTGGCCATCGGTGGCTGTCCTGGTGTGGCGTTTCCTTGCCAAAAACACAAGCGTCGGGAGAGCCTCGCTTTCACGCAAGACCACTTTCCTCACCGGCCCGTATCGTGGGGAGGAGTAATGTACGAGCGCGCCTTCCATTGGACCGTGTCGAATGACGGACTAAGATAGACGCTGACGCTACACGCTGCGGACCGTCGAGCCCGAACGGCCGGGCGCGGTTGTCGGGCGGCACCGGGTGCGCATTACGCCGCCGGCGGAGGGCTACGACCCGATGGACGACCTGGGCGACCCCCAGGCGATCCAGCCGCCCGCGCATTTCCTCGACGGGTCGATCGAGTTCAGCGTGCTCCGCGGCGGCACCGGCGAGGCCGATTTCCACTTGCAGCCCGCGCCTGGGTAATAGGGTACCGGAATTCCAGCCTGTTGGTGGAGGACGAATACCGTGCCTAAGGCCGGCTGGCCGCAACCGGGGAAACTGCCCCGTTCCCGTACGCGTTTGGCCGGCTTGTCAAGCGGCCGCACCTTGGTTATACTAACTCTATGACCACGATAAACATTCCCGACATCCAGCGCGATCCTCTCGGCTGTCTTCGCCGCGTCGAGGCGGGCGAAACGCTCGTCGTTGTGCGAGATGAGCGACCCGTTGCGAAGATCAGACCCATTGCGGCAGCGCCGGATCAGCGGCGTCCGTTTGGGCTGTGCGATGGTGAGTTTACCGTGCCCGACGACTTCGACCAGCAGTGACTGTCGACGATGCCGTGAAGGGGTATCCGATTAAGGTGCTTGCGCCATGAAAGGGCTCGGCCGAGGGAACGCAGCCCTTTTGAGAGATTTGGGCAAAGAACCGGAAGACCGCCTGTTTCCTTGATGCCGATGTGTTAGACTAGAAGAGGCTGGGGCCGCCCTTCGCGGGGAAATACACCCCCGTGATCGGCCGCGCAGCCACAAGGCTGCTCCCCCATCGCGGGGGCAACGTTTGCTTACCGCCATTCCCGCCGAACCGGGTCGACCGACCCAACGACAAGGAGATTCGAACCGATGAAACGCTACGAACGTTTGCTGTGGTCCGTTGTGACGTGTTCCGTCTTCCTTGGGGTGGCCTACAGCCCCGGCCCCACCGCCGCCGGCGAACCGGCCGACCTCGCTGCCGAATTACAACGGCTCATCGAGGCCGACTGGATCGACCAGGACCGCCGCTGGGACCCGAACAAGTCGCTACGGGCGGTCCCCCCGCCGCCGGTGCCGAACCTGGGCGAGCCGGCCTCCATCCTGGCGCAGCAGCCCCAAACTTGGCCCGAAAACGTCACCACCGAGGAGGACGCCGCCGGCGCGGTCGACGGCATTAAGAACGGCCGGTGGGGCTTCCACGTGCGCAGCGGCGAGAAGGACCCCTGGTGGCAGGTCGACCTTGAGGAGCCGCGCAGGCTCAACCGGGTGGTGGTCTACGCGCGCAGCGAGGGAGGCCAGAGCGGGCATCCGCACATTCGCATGCTTGTGGCGGGCGGCGATGGCGACCCGCGGTGCGCCGACTTCACCGAGGTCTACCGGCACGACGGGACCTCCTGGTACGGCGTCGCTCGCAACGCGCCGCTGGTGGTGGACCTGTCCGAGCATGGCGTGACGGCCCGGGTGGTGCGGCTCCAGGTGCCCGGCAACGTGTCGTTCGCCCTCGACGAAGTGGAGGTGTACGCCGTTGACGACCCCACCGAGAACATCGCCCTGAGCAAACCGGCCGACCAGATCAGCGTCAGCGACCATTCCTACCCGGGCACGATCCCGTATGAGTTGGGCGTGGCCCGGTATCCGAACCTCTTCCGCGGCGGGCCTTCGCCGACGGTTGCGGCCGCGCCGAGCGCCTCGGGCGCGTCGCCCCGCGGCCCGTTCTCGCTGGCCCACACCGAGCAGGTGCTCCAGCGGGCGGAAGAACTGCTCGCGCGGCTCGAGGCGATGGCCGACCCCAGCCGCCTGCAAGCCCTCGGGGCCGAACGCGAAGACTTGGCCGCCCGGCTGGCCGAGCGGATCGAGGCGGGCGACGTGCCGGAAGACGCCCGCAATGAGCTGTACTTCGACGCCCGCCGGCTGCTCCGCCGCATCGCACTGGCCAACCCGCTGGTGGCCGGCATCGACCGCCTGCTGTTCATCAAGCGGCACGACCCGCGCGGCGTGATCCACATGGTCGATCAGTATTACGGCTGCAACGCCGTGCCGGGCGGCGGCCTGTACGTGCTGGAAAACCCCTTCGGCGAGAACCCGAACTTGGTGAACCTGCTGGAGAACTCGGTCGTCCAGTCGGGGCGGCTGGAAGGCCAGAAGCTCGAGGGCGGGTCGTTCGTAACGCCCTCGCTGAGCTGGGACGGGAAGACCATCTACTTCGCCTACAGCGAGTGCGGGGCGTGGGCGAGGCACCGGGGCGGGCGCAACTACACGTGGAACCCCGAGACGAGCTACAACATCTTCCGGTGCGACGCCGATGGCGGCAACCTGGTGCAGCTTACCGACGGCGACTACGACGACTTCGACCCCTACGAGATGCCCGGCGGCCGGGTCGTGTTCACCTCGATGCGCCGGGGCGGGTACCTGCGCTGCGGGCGGCACTGCCCCGTGTACACCCTGCACTCGATGGAGCCCGACGGCAGCGACATCATCTGCCTGAGCTTCCACGAGACGCACGAATGGCAGCCGAGCATCGACAACAACGGCATGTTGGTGTACACGCGGTGGGATTACGTCGACCGCGACACGAACGTGGCGCACCATATATGGCACAGCTACCCCGACGGGCGCGACCCCCGGGCCTACCACGGCAACTACCCGGCCAACCGCAACCGGAACGCGCGGCCGTGGATGCAGATGAACATTCGGAAGATTCCCGGCTCGCACCAGTACGTGGCGGTGGCCGGCGCGCACCACGGCCACGACTTCGGGTCGCTGATCCTGATCGACCTGCGGCTGCCCGACGACGGGGCGATGAGCCAGATCACCCGCCTGACGCCCGACATGCCGTTCCCCGAGTCGGAACGGCCGTACCAGCAGGCGAAGGCGTTCGGCACGCCGTGGGCGCTCTCGGAGATGGACTACCTGTGCGTGTACGACGCGGCCATGACCAACCGGGGCATCTACTGGCTCGA
>PWXP01000357.1 GCA_003561895.1 Planctomycetaceae bacterium
AGCAGAACTCGCGAAGTATCGAGAGGGTATCGACCCCCGGCTTGCCGCGCGGGCCCAGCACCTCGGTGATCACCCCCTCGCCTTCGTGGGCCGGCGAGGGGAACCGGATCATCTCGAAGACGACCTTATCGTCGGGCTGGGCGTTCTTCGCGCCGGGGTCGCCCACGGCGATTGGCTGCGCGAACACGCGGCCGTCGACCCAGACGTAGGCGCCGTCGGCCTCCTCGAAATACGTGCCGACGAACTGTTGCGTCTGACGCTCCATCACCTCGATGATCTCGCCGCGCGGGCCGGGGTCGTGCGGGCGCTGCCGGTTGAGCTGCACGAGCACGACGTCGCCCGAGGCGGCGTCGGCGGTCCACTTGGCGGGGATGTAGACGTCCTCGGGCGGCTCGACCTGGCGGCCGCGGGCGAAGGGGGCGCCGGTGGCCGGGTCGTGCAGCCGCACGAACCCGAAGCCCGCCTGCATCCGCTGGAACGTGCCTACCACGCGGCCCGACTTGGGGCTGTCGGGCTCGGCCGCCTTGACCAGGTGGTTCGCCCCGTAGGCGAGCTGCCCGCGGCGCACCAGCCGCTTGACGGCCCGCTTCGCCTCCCGGGCTTCCTCCTTCGACAGGTCCAGTCGCTCGGCGAGCACCCGCGGCTTGACCGGCTGGTACCGGGGCCGGGTGACGAAGTCGAGGATGCGGCGTTCGAGTTCAAGGGCGTCCACGGGCGGCCCCCTTGTAAAGCTTGCGTCCTAAACCCGGCTGATATACGGTCCAGGCGCTGTCGACGTTCGGATCGGCCTTGAGGATCAGTTCGAAGGCGTTGATCTTGGAGTCCAGCAGGTCGAGGCAATGCAGCGCGAGGGCTTCGAGCGTCATGGGCACCTTCGGGCTGCCGTACTCGTACTCGCCATGATGGCTCAGCAGCATGTGTTTGAGTGTCAAGACGGTTTCGGCGGGAATCGGCTCGCCGGCCAGCCGCTCGGCCTCGGCCACCTTGGCGTTGAGCATTTCGACGGCCAGGACCAGGTGGCCGACGAGTTGTCCTTCGTCGGTGTATTCCAGGCCGCCCTGAAAGCCCAGTTCGCGCGTCTTGCCCACGTCGTGCAGCATCGCCCCGACGATGAGCAGGTCGCGGTCCAACTGCGGGTAGCAGGGGGCGATGCGCTCAGCCGCCTCCATCATGCTCACTGTGTGTTCCAGCAGCCCCCCGTGGTACGAGTGGTGATGCTTCGTCCCCGCCGGCGCCAGCGTGAACCGCCCAAGGAACTCCTCGTCGAGCAGGAAGCACTCGGCCAGGGTCTTCAGGTACGGATCGCCAATGCCTCGGACCAGCTCCTTCAGCCGTCCGAGCAGCCGGCCGGCGTCGACGGCCGGCTCGGGCTCGAAGTCGGCCGGGTCGACCTCTTCGCGCTGGACGGGTTCGATGCGCCGGGCGATCATCTGGACCGCGCCCTGGAACAACTGCGTGTTGCCCTGCACGCGCACGTAATCGCCGTCGTGGAACGACTGGTAGATCGCCTCGTCGGCGTTCCACAGCCGCGCGCCGATGGAGCCCGTGCGGTCGGACAATTCGACCTGCAGGTAGAGGTTTCCATTCCGGTTGGGGCGCAACTGCTTGCCCGAGGCGACGAACACCTCGTCGACGGCTTCTTGTTGGCTCAACTGGTTGATTAATTTTCGGGGCATGGAGGGCCCTTGTTTGGGGGGTGAACGGTGCATAAGAAGGGGCTTCACTCCAGATTCCTAATGTTACAGCGGTTAGACGGGCCGCACAAGGGGGCGGTCGGGCAGGGAAGGCAACGGCAAAAGGTAAGCGTTCACGGGCTAAACCTTAGCCTTCTCGGCCGAAGGAAACGATATGTGCGCAGCAACGAACGGCAGACGCCTCGACTCAAAAAACGACTGATTTTCCGCTGCGGCGACTGCATATCAGCTTTTGTCAATTTCGGCGGGCTCTTTGGGCGTTCCCCAACGTTCGTCTCGCAATTGAGCACGGCCACCGTCGACGATGACGGCCGCGACGCGACCGTCCCAACCGTTCCCGGGCGCATCGAGCGGCACGCCACGCTTTTGCTCCGGCATTGACCGACCATCGAACTTTTCAGCACGGCCGGAGCGCTCCCGGAGTCGCTCCCGATCGATTCGCTGGGTTATCCGCGCACAACGCTTGGAAGAGACGTTCAGTTCTCCCAAGTCCCGCAGGACGCCGCCCCTGGCGGGTGCGAAAAATCGACCAGTCCCCGGCGGTCGGTTGACAACTCTTGTGCGTCTGCATATTGTATAAGAGACCCTTAGCGCATGCTCGGGGAACGTCTGCTACACAAACCTCCCAGGAAAAAGGGAACTACCATGAGCCATACCGGCAAGTCGGCATCGCACGCGCTCAGCCGCCGCGAAATCCTGGCCTATACGGCGGCCTTCGGCAGCAGCTTCCTGGCCGCGCAGGGGCTGGTGGCCGCGGGCGAGGAAACCGAGGGCGACCCCCAGCCGGCCGCCCCGCCCGCAAAGCGCTACGACATGAAAAAGTCGATCAATCTCTGGGCACTGCCCTACCCCCAGAAGATGACCCTCCGGGAGTGCTTCGAGGTATGCAAGGACGCGGGCTTCGAAGGCGTCGAGGTGAACTACGCCTTGGAGGGCGACCTGTCGCCGGAAATGTCGGAGGACGACATCCGCGCCGTCGGCAAGATGGCCCGAGACATTGGCCTGGACATCGCCGGCGTGTGTTCATTCCTGTTCTGGCCGTACTCGCTTACGCACGACGATGCCGAGCGGCGCGCCCGGGGGCTCGAACTGGCCGGGAAAATGATCCGGGCGGCCGAGCTGCTCGAAACGCCCGACCTGCTGGTCGTGCCCGGCGCGGTCTACGCGCCCTGGCTGCCCGAGGACCCGCCGGTCCGCCCCGACATCTGCTACCGCCGCGCCCGCGAGGCCGTTACCGCGCTTATCCCGCAGGCCGAGAAGGCGGGCGTGTACCTGAACATTGAGAACATCTTCGCCAACGGGTTCCTCCACAGCCCGCAGGAGATGATCCACTTCGTCGACCGCTTCGCCTCGGAGCACGTGGCCGTTCACTTCGACACGGGCAACATCATGCAGTACCACTTTCCGGAGCACTGGATTCCGCTCTTGGGCAGGCGGATCCGCCACGTGCACCTGAAGGAGTACTCGAAGCACGTCAACGAGTTCAACCTCCACGCGTTCCGCCCCCTGCTGGACGGCACGACCGACTGGCCGGCGGTGCTCGAGTCGCTCGATGCGGTGGGCTACCGCGGCTACCTCACGTTCGAGTACTTCAACCCCTTCCCCCACTGGCCCGAGGCGCTCGTGTACCACACCTCCGACGCCCTGGACCGCATGTTGGGGCGGGCTTGAGCGTTCCGGCGGCCGGGCGGAGGCGTAGGGGGCGAAAGGGCATTATGGCTGTTCCGTTGCCGGGTGCAGATACAGCGTTGCTTGCAAAGACGGCACACGGCGTGTGCCTATCATTGGCGCGGCCTGCACCTAAAAACGGAAGGGCCAGTTTTCCGGGGAAAGGGTAAGCGGGGTAGAATAACGAATCACGAGGTTCTGTCAGTCATCAACGCGTGCGGGGGGACCGTTTCCGCGACAGCAGCCGGTCGGCCTTATGCCGTCTTGCCCAGTGTAGCGTCCTGGTTGAGCTTGTTGTAGAGCGTCTTGAGGCTGACGCCGAGTTCCTCCGCGGCCTTGGGCTTGTTGCCGCCGTGCCGGTCCAGCGCGTCGTAGATGGCCCGCATTTCCAACTCGCGAAGCGTGCAGGGGGCGGCGAACTTCAGCACGCCGGAGCGAGGAACGGGTTCGCCGAATCGAGTGGGAAGGTGCTCGGGGCTGATGGGCAGGCCGTCACAGAGGATCAGCGCGTGCTCGATCACGTTGGCCAGCTCCCGCACATTGCCCGGCCAGGTGTGGACGCGCAGCGCCTCGGCGGCCTCGGGGCTCAGCAGGTCGCCGCCGGACTGCACTGCCGCGCCGAATCGGGCAACCAGGTGCCGGGCCAATGGCAGAATGTCGTCGATCCGGTCGCGTAGCGGCGGCAGAGGCACCTCGAACGTGTTGATGCGGAACCACAGGTCCTCGCGGAACTCACTTTTGGCCACCATGTCGGCCAGGTCGCGGTTGGTGGCGCACACGACGCGCACGTCGCACCGGAACGGCTCGTTCTCGCCCAGACGGCGGATCTCCCCGCTTTCAAGGAACCGCAGCAGCTTCGCCTGGAGCGACTTGGGCAGCTCGCCAATCTCGTCGAGGAACAGCGTGCCGCCGTCGGCCACCTCGATCAGGCCCGTGCGGTGCTCCTCGGCCCCGGTAAACGCGCCCTTGCGGTGGCCGAACAGCTCGCTTTCGATGAGGTTCTCCGGCAGGGCGCCGCAATTGACCGGCACGAAAGGCATCTCGGCGCGGAGGCTGCCGTCGTGTACGGCGCGGGCGGCCAACTCCTTGCCCGTGCCCGTCTCGCCCAGGATGAGCACCGTCGAGTTGGTCGGGGCCACCTTTTCGATGAGCTTTCGGACGCGGGCCATCGGCGGCGAATCGCCAATCAGGTCGGAGCGGCCCTCGATCCGTTCGAGCCGCTGTTTTACCGCACGGTACTTGCGGGTCAGCTCGCGGCGGTCGGCCACGCGGGCGAGCACGGCCTTCAGGTCGATGAGCTTACACGGCTTCGTAAGGTAGTCGAAAGTGCCGTGACGCAGTGCCTCGATGGCCGTTTGCATGGTGCCCTTGCCGGTGAGCACGACGGCTTCCGTGTCGGGCGCAAGCTGCTTGGCGTGGGCGATGACCTCGATGCCGTTGTGGCCCGGCATGTCCAGATCGACCAGGATGCAGTCGTACGTGTTCCGGTCGAGTGCGGCAATGGCAGTGGCGCCGTCGGGGCACACGGTCACTTCGTGGCCCAGGCGGGGCAGCTCGCGGCGCATCAGTTCTTGCAGCGGCTGCTCGTCGTCAGCGAACAGGAGCCGGAGGCATTTGGTCGTCGGGGTCGGATCGGTCATGTTCGGTCGATCAGGTTTCGAGGAAATGCGGTTTGGGCCCATCGTGGGATAAGCTTCCAGCTTGTCAATCGCGATACAAGCGGCCAACTTGGCAGGATACATGATTGACAAGCTGGAAGCTTATCCCACGGGGGTGTTATGCGGCTTGTCCGTAGGGTTCGTCGTGGGCGGCCTGGCCGGCCAGCGGCAGGCGGACGCGGAAGGTGGCGCCGCGACCGGCGCCGGCGCTGTGGGCCTCCAGTTCGCCGCCGTGGTCGGCGACGATGCGGTAGGTGATCGACAGGCCCAGGCCGGTCCCCTGCCCCTGGCGGCGCCGCGTGAAAAACGGCTCGAAAATATGTTCGATCACGCCCGGCTCGATGCCGTAGCCGTCGTCGTGGAACTCGATTTCGGCAGTTTCGTCCCGCGAGCCGAAGGCGATCTGCACGCGGCCGTTCTCACCGATGCTGTCCAGCGCGTTGGTCAGCAGGTTGAGCACTACCTGCTTGATTTCCCGCGGATTCACCCGGCAGTAAACGGCTTCGCCGCGGTCGAACTCCACCCGCTTGTTCTGGTACCGCCCGAGGTGGCCGACCATGTCGATAACGTCCTGGATCAGTTCGCCCAACTCGGTGTCCTGGCGGGTGACCTGCCCGACGCGGGAGAAGTCGAGCAGTTTCTCGGTGATTTCTTTGCAGCGGAAGGCCTCGGTCTGCACCATGCGCAGGTAGTCGGTAATGACGGTCTGCTCCTCGGAGTCGCCGGGGCCGAGCCGGGCCAGGAGTTCGATCAGGCGTTCCTCGAGCGATTCGGCGCAGATAGCGATGGAGGCCAGCGGATTGTTGATTTCGTGGGCCACCCCGGCGGCCAGGAAGCCGACGCTGGCAAGCTGCTCGCTGCGCACCACCTGTTTCGTGCGTTCCTGTACTTGGCGGTCGAGGTCGTCGCGGACCGCCTGGAAGCGGGCGGTCATGTCGTTCATGGCGACGGCCAGTTCCGCCATTTCGTCGTCGGTGTCGAGCCGGATGCGGTGGTTGAAGCATCCGGCCGCCACGCGGCGCGAGCCGTCAATGAGCACCCTCAGCGGGCGGACGATCCACCGATAGAAGAGCTGGACGAACAGGGCGAACAGCAGGGCCGCCGAGACGGTGGTGACCCAGGTGCCTACGATCAGCGCCCGATACTGCATGCGCACGTCGTCGGCGAAGCCTTCGAGCTTCTGGTGCAGGTGGCTGGGGAGTTCGCCGGAAAGCGCTTGGAGGTGTTCCAGTTCGGCGTCAAGGCGGCCGATTCGCACGTCGTCGAGCATCCAGTCGCCGGCCTGCTCGGCCTCGTGGACGCGCTCCAGCGCGGCGTCGATCTTCGCCAGGGTGTGCCATTCGCGCTGGTTGTCGGCCATCAGCGAGTCGGTTTCGAGTTTATGCTTCAGGCGCGTGCGGTATTCCGCCAACGTTTTCTCCACCTGGTCGAGTTGGAGGCGGAACTGGTCGCGGACCATCCGCACCCGCAGCGGCATCCGGTCGGCCCAGGCGCCGGGGAAGGTGGCCGTCCGCAGCCCCCGCAGCTCGCTCAGGGTAATGCGCAGGTCGCCGACGTGCCGGGCGAGGTCGGCGGCGACGGGCAGCTCGGCCACTCGCGCGCTGAGGCTCTTGACCAAATCGCGATAGACGTACGTGGTGTACAGGGCATTGCGCGACAGCGCCCCCACCGCCAGGACCAGAAGCCCTAACCCAATGAGCACCTTTAGGCGAATTGGCCATTTCAACAACAACGCCGACCTCCCTGTCGCGGGCCGCAGAGTGTAGCGGGCCGGTCGGTGGGAGGCAATACGGGAAAATGGACCGCATCCTCATTTCCCCCAGACTTCCCATTTGGTCCAGGCTGTTCAGGTAGTGTGGGCAAGGTCGCCCAAATTCTTCCAATCGCCTGTCTGCCCCGCCGGGTTTCTGGTACAATGCGGTACTTTCGCCGTGTGCGCGTCTTCCAGCGAGTGTTGCCAGCCGATGTCCCGGGAACCGATCCTTCAGCCGCCCGCCGATCTGCGAGACGAGGAGCGCGACCTCCGCCCGCAACACATGGTCGAGATGGTCGGCCAGCGCGAGGTGTACGCGCGGCTGGAGATCGCCGTCGACGCGGCGTCGAAGCGGGGCGAGCCGCTCGGGCACATCCTGTTCGACGGCCCGCCGGGACTGGGAAAAACAACCTTTGCGATGTGCATTCCGCGCGACTTGGGCGTGGGATTCCAAATCGCCAGCGGCGCCGCCCTGGCGGCTCCCAAGGACGTCATCCCCTACCTGACCAACGCCGAGGAACGCTCGATCTTGTTCATCGACGAGATCCACCGGATGCCCAAGGCGGTCGAGGAGTTCCTCTACCCGGCCATGGAGGACTTCCGCATCGACATCACGCTGGGCGAGGGGGTCAACGCGCGGACCATCAACATGCAGCTCCGCCCGTTCACCGTCATTGGGGCCACGACGCGCACGGGCCTGCTTTCCGCCCCCCTGCGCGACCGGTTCCAGCTTCGCGAGCACCTCGATTTCTACACGGTCGACGAATTGGCCGAGATCGTAGGGCGGAACGCGGCGAAACTGCGGGTGGGGATCGAGGACTCGGCCGCCCGCGAAGTCGCCTCCCGGAGCCGCGGCACGCCTCGCCTAGCCAACAACCGCCTGCGTTGGGTGCGCGATTACGCCCAAAGCCGGGCCGACGGGCAGATTACGCTGGAGGTTGCCCGGGCCGCCCTGGAGATGTTGGGCATCGACCGCCGGGGGCTCGACCCCCAGGACCGCAAGTACCTCGAGACCATCGCCCGGGTGTTTGACAGCGGCCCGGTGGGCGTCGAGGCGGTTGCCCACACCATGAACGTGGCCACCGACACGCTGACCGATGAGGTCGAGCCGTTCCTGCTACGGAGCGAGCTGGTCATTCGCACCCCGCGGGGGAGGAAGCTCACAGCGGCCGGCCTGGAGCACCTGGGGTGGGCCGCGACGGCCGAGGGTGGCCGGCGGTCGCAGGCGCGGCTTTTCGGTTGATCGAAGCCTTTCCGGCCCGTTCGCTCCGAAGTTTGACGACTTCGGCTGCTTCGATCGTTTCGCAGGGGCGCGTGACGCGACCACCCGGCCAGAGTAGGCCTGCCGCCGGTCAGCGCGGAATTTTTTGCGTTCCACCCTGTGGGGGTATTGTAAAGTGCCGGGCGTTGGATAAACTCAATATTGGGGAGTAGCTCGTCTTTGCCGCGTACTCGATACCCGCGTTGTAGGAGAAGCGTAATGTTGGCAATCGCTCCCGGATGGGAATTGACGGTGGAACGAGGACCGGATTGGTTGCTGGTGCGAATCTATAAGGCCCCGGAGGCCCCGGAGGCCCCGGAAGCACCCCCCTTGGCCGACGAAGTGTGGGAACAGTTGTGCCGGCACTTCACCTACCGGCTCGTCCTCGAATTGAATCAGATCCAGGTGCTCAACAGTCATTTGATTGGGCAACTGGTCCAGCTCTACAAGCGTATTCGCGAGCACGGGGGCGTGATGCGCGTGTGCGGGCTGTCGGCGTATAACCGCCAAGTCCTTCAGACATGCAACCTGGAGAACCACTTTCCCGAGTACCACGACCGGGAAGAGGCCGTCATGGGCGCGCGATACCCGCGGCGGCCGCGGTAAGAGGCGGTGCCTTTTCGGGGCCTGGGGAAGTGGCGGAAAGTGGATCGCCGGAGCGGATTGACCATCGCCCCGCCGGGGCAGGCCCGGATCGTGGCGTGGGGCACCCCGGGGCATCGTTGCCAAATGCGGAGTCTGGGTACATTGGCGTTACCGGTTGGTGTCGGCCGGGGGCCACTTCAGACGGCGGCCACTTCCAGCTCGTTGGCGATTTCGTGCACGCCGTCGACGTATCGCAAGGCTTCCTGCGCCATCTGCTTCTGAAAGTAGCTGCCCACCACGCCGCGCAGGGTCACGCGGCCTTCGTGGGTTTCAAACCGGAGATTTCTCCGCGCTACGTGAGGGTTTCGTTCCAGCGCGGTCAGGACGCGGTGGTCCAAGGGAATGCTGATCATGTCTCCATCCAAGTAATTGCCACAGGCGGGCGGACGGCAGCCCACCTTACGCTGTCTCAGCCGCCTCGCCCTTTGCGCCAATGGTAGCTTACGATTTGCGCACGTGCGGATTTTTTGGAAAAGTTTTACGGCCGCGAGGCTCCTGAGACTCGCTGTGCCGCCGGCGGCACGGGCTGCCTGCGGGAATTCGCCCACTTGGGACCGTCCCGACTGGAAAAAGTCTCCCTCCGAGGCCTATCCACCCATCCACGAGGGCGTCTCGTCGGCCGGCGGAAGCTTTACCACCCAGGCGCCGGTCACCTCGCTGAGGGCCAGCACCTCGGCCAGGGCCTCGGCCGGGGGTTGCGCGTCGAGTGCCAGGAC
>PWXP01000124.1 GCA_003561895.1 Planctomycetaceae bacterium
GTAGTCTGGCACGACGATGACCCCAGGGAGTCCGATATGACCCGAGCACCGTACACTCAGGAGATCAGCCGCCAGAACAAGGCGTGCTTTTTGTTCCTCTTGGACCAGTCGTTTTCCATGGAAGAGCCGCTGGGCAACTCGCAGCGCCGCAAGTGCGACGAGTTGGCCACGGCCATCAACGGCTGGCTGGAGAACATGGCCATTCGGGCCAGCGGCGACGAGGGCATCAAAGACTGGATGGACGTGGGCGTGTTCGGCTACCGCACCGACCAGCACGCCAACCCGATCATCCAGTCGGCCCTTTCCGGCCCCTTGGCCGGCCGCCCGATCGTCTCCATTTCCGAAATCGGCGCCCAGCCGGCGCGCATCGACACCCAGCCGCGGTACATTCCCGACGACCAGACGGGCCAGATGATCGAGATCCCGTGCGAAATGCCCGTCTGGGTCGATCCGGTAACCGAGGGCGGGACGCCGATGTGCCACATGTTGTACCATGCCCACCAGTTGCTCAGTCATTGGATTGCCGAGCATCCGCGGAGTTTCCCGCCCATTGTCATTCACATTTCCGACGGCGAATCGCAGGACGGCGACCCGATTCCGTACGCCGAGGCGGTGCGGAACCTGGCGACCGAGGACGGCAACGTGCTGCTGCTGAACTGCCACCTTTCGGTCACCGCGGCCGAGCCGTTCATGTTCCCCGCCTGCGACGACTACCTGCCCGACGAACTCGCCCGCGTGCTGTTCCACATGTCCAGCGTGCTGCCCGACCCCTTTGTGCGGCAAGCCCGGGCCGAGGGGTTGGACCTCCAAACCGGCGCCCGCGGCATGGCCTTCAATGCCGACATGGTGTGCCTCATTCAGTTTTTGAACATGGGCACGCAAGCGGCCCCGGGGCTTCGGTAGGTCTTGCGGGGCCGGGCAAACTCCGGTTGCCCCGTTTCCGTGTTCGCCTTATTATTGGTCATACATCGGATGCGCGGCAGCGCGTGTTCGCTGGTGCGCGGCAAGAACAACCACGCAGGAAGACCGTCGTTTCCCCAGTCCGCCCGTACACGATCGCCGCCATCCGGCAGGAGGAAATCAGCCGTGTCGCGAGTTTGTCGCGGGTCCCGTTCCACGGATCGTTCACCCCGATCCCATGCCGACGCCCCATTATTTTGGGAGGAGTACGACGACGCCGAGCTGCTCCAGTTGCGCATCTGCGACCTGGGGCTGAAGTCGCCCGGCCCGGTGCTCCAGCGGCGCATCGAGCGGCTGTACGAAGAGTTGGAGGGGCGGGAGATCGTCTTCCGGCCGCACTGCTGGCTTTCCGACGAATGGTTCTCGCAGGACGGGATTCCGGGCATCGCCATTCCCTTTTACCTCGCGCACCCCCGGCTGGAGCGGCTGGAACGTAAACAGATGCTCGAAGTGGAAGGCGGTACCCAGGAGTGGTGCCTGCGCATCCTGCGGCACGAGACGGGCCACGCCCTCGATACGGCCTACCGGCTGCACTTCCGCCGCCGCTGGCGCGAGATGTTCGGGCCGTATTCGCAGATGTACCCCGACTATTACCAGCCGAAACCCTACAGCAAGAGCTACGTGCTGCACCTCGATTCGTGGTACGCCCAAAGCCATCCGGCCGAGGACTTCGCCGAGACGTTCGCCGTGTGGCTGCGCCCGCGGTCGCGGTGGCGGAGCCAGTACCGCGGGTGGCCGGCGCTGAAGAAGCTCCGGTACGTGGATGAACTGATGACGGAATTGAAGAACGCTCGCCCGCCGGTCCGCTCGCGGCGGCGGATTGCGCCGCTGCGGGAAATTCGCAAGACCCTGGCGGAACACTACGCCGAAAAACGCGCCCGCTACGGCATCGACTACCCCGAGTTCTACGACCGCGACCTGCGCAAGCTCTTTGCCGACCCCCGGCAGACCACCGGCAACGGCCGCCGCAGCGCCGCGGGGTTCCTGCGGCGCATCCGTCCGGAAGTGCGGCGGGTCGTCTCGCTGTGGACCGGCGAATACCAGTACACCATCGACCAACTCCTCGGCGAGATGATCGAACGGTGCCGCGAACTCGACCTGCGCCTCGACAAGCCGTTCGAGCAGGCCAAACGCGACGCCCTGGTGATGCTCACCATGCAAACGATGAATTACCTGCACAGCGGGCGGCACCGCGTCGCCCTGTGACGCCCCGAGTCGCCCTGTGACGCCCCGAGTCGCCCTGTGACGCCCCGAGTCGCCCTGTGACGCCCCGAGTGGCCGGTCCACGATTCGGAGCCTCGTGCTCCGGTCCGCGACTTGGAGAGCCCTACTACCGTTGGAACCCAAACGGCCTCGACCACGTCCATGAAGAAGCACCGCGTCGTCGTTCTGATGCACGAGGATCTCGTCCCGCCGGAGACGCTGGCCGGATATACCGAGAAGGAAATCGCCCGCTGGAAATCCGAATTCGACGTGTTAACCACCCTCCGCGAGATGGGCCACGACGCGCTGCCGCTGGGCGTGCGCGACGACCTGGGGGTAATCCGCCGGAGAATACGCGACTTCAAGCCCCACGTCCACTTCAACCTGCTCGAAGAGTTCCACGGCGTGGCGGTGTACGATCAGTACGTGGTGGCGTACCTCGAACTGATGCGGCAGGCGTACACCGGCTGCAATCCGCGGGGGCTGATGTTGGCGCACGACAAGGCGCTATGCAAGCAAATCCTCCTGTACCATCGCATTCCCACGCCCCGCTTCGCCCTCTTTCCGCGCCGGCAGAAGGTGAAACGGCCGAAATTCCTCCGCTTCCCCCTCCTGGTCAAATCGACCGTCGAGGAGGCCTCGCTGGGAATCTCGCAGGCCTCGATCGTGACCAACGACGAGAAGTTCCTGGATCGGGTGGCCTTCATTCACGAACAGGTGCAAACCGACGCCATCGCCGAGCATTACATCGACGGCCGGGAATTGTACGTGGGCATTATCGGGAATCGCCGCCTCCAGACGTTCCCCGTCTGGGAAATGCTCTTCACCAAAATGCCCGAACACGTGCAGCGCATCGCCACCGCGCGGGTGAAGTTCAACCCCGAGTATCAGAAGAAGTACGGCATCCACACTCGGGCGGCCCACGACCTTCTCCCCGGCACCGAGGAGCGGATCGTCCGCCTGGGCAAACGCGTCTACCGCGCGCTGTCGCTGAGCGGCTACGGACGCCTCGACTTGCGAATGCGCCCCGACGGCCGAGTGTACGTCCTCGAAGCCAATCCCAACCCGAACCTCGAGTACGGCGAGGACTTCGCCGAATCGGCCGAGACCATGGGCATCTCCTACGAGGCGCTGCTTCAGAAGATTCTCAGCCTGGGCTTGTCGTACCGGGCGGCATGGCGGGGCTAGGCCCCGGCGCCCGTTCCGGGGGCAGGTCCACTTCTGCCCGAACGTGTTGTATAATAAAGTGCTATAGCGCAGCGGCCATCGCGATGGGGGGGGCGGCCCCCTTCGAGCCGGCGCAGCTCTTGGACCTGGTAACCAAGTATGCCCTTTGAAGCCCAAGCCTTCCAACTGGCGAAGGACCCGGAACATCCCGACGAGAACCAAGACGCCTACGCATTCGACCCCCAGCGCGGGATCGCCACGGTCGCCGACGGCGTGGCCTCGGCGATCTTCTCGGGGGCCTGGGCGGAGACCCTCGTCGAAGCCGCCGTCCGGCAGCCGCCCCAATCCGACGATCCCGAACGGTTCGCCGCGTGGCTGGCCGAATGCCGCCTCCAATGGAACGAGCGGATCGACACGAGCGGCTTGGCCTGGTTCCAGAAGGCCAAGCTCCCGACCGGCGCCTTCGCCACGCTGTTGTGGGCACAGCTCCTGCCGCTGGAGGGGGAGCAAGCCGGCTCGTTCGGCGGGCTACGGCTGCGGGCGCACGCCATCGGCGACAGTTGCCTGTTCCACGTGCGGCATGGAGAGCTGATCCGCCGCTTCCCGCTCGCCGCCGCCGCCGACTTCGAACACAACCCCTTGGCTCTGGGCAGCGTCGATCTGGGCCGGGACGCGCTAATGCAATTCGCGTCGCTCGAGGTCCCGTGCTTCCCCTACGATCACCTGCTGCTGGCCACCGACGGCGTGGCCGAGTGGCTGTACCGGCGCGTCGAGGCGGACGATCCGCCCGATTGGTCGGCGCTTTGGGAGACCGGCCAGACGGAATGGGGCGATGAGGTCAAGGCCCTGCGAGCCGCGCGCCAGATGCGCTACGACGACGCCACGCTGGTCGTATTACGGGTCACTCACGAAGCGGCGCGGGAACCGGCCCCCCAGCCGCAGAAGGCCCCCCAGCCGCAGAAGGCCGCCCAGCCGCAGAAGGCCGGCGGCCCCGGCGAAGAGCCGTGGGCCCCCGCCCATGACGCCGCAGACGAGCCGGCCGACGCTGCGGTCGAGGGCGAGGCCTCGCGTACCAAGGCCGCGCTCGACCAGATCTTCGACGGCGTCGGCCAACTTGCCGATGAGAGCGTCCGTGCCGGCCGCACCATGCTCGACCGGCTCCGCGAGCAGTTCCGCCGACGGGAGTAATTGCGGCACCAAGGTAACTTGGGACAGTTCCCCTGTGAACGGTTACGCTTTTCGGTAACCGTTCACGGGTCGGAAATCAGCCGCAGGGCGCTAGCCCCGGTTCGCTTGGCTTGAAACAAGAACCGGACGCTAGCGCGTTGCGGCTAATTTCCTGCCGCGGCCGAGCACCGGGACGATTTCCGACCCGTGAACGGCTACGCCGCCTGGATGTTCGGTTCCCAAGGGAATGGTAGAGGTGCTGCTATGACCCTGCGTAGCCGTCGCGAAAGCGCACGGCGGATGAACTCGACCCGGACCTCAATGCCCGATTGCCCGATTCCGACTCGGTGAACGGGGCACTCCGGTCGTTGGTGACCCGGGAGTCATGGGAAGATGAGGTTCACGCCTCACCACCCCGCTGGAGTTCATGCTTCAGCGTGCCGTCGAAGTTCACGCTTCAGCGCCACGTCGACCACGAACATCACCATGGCCGCAAAAAACAGCCACGGCCACAGCCGCAGGGTGCGCGGCGCGCCGGTTTCGGCCGGGCGGAGCACCTCGGCCGGCGTGGGGTCGAAAAGGCCGCCGCTCTGTTCGGCCACCTGGCGCAGCACCTCGGTATGCGTGGGCCGGACGTGCAGCGACTCCCGATCATCGACCGTAAAACCCCGCCGGATCGAACGCGGCGACTCGCCCGGCATGACCACGGTAAACTCCACTCGGTACTCGCCCGGCACGTCGCTCGGAATCGTCGCGGCGTACCGGCCGGGCTCGACGAGTTCGGCAACGAAGTGCTCCGTGCGGTCGTCGGGGCGGTCCACGCGGAGCGACACCTCGGCCGAACTCAGCCAGCATCCCTCCGCGTCGACCACGTCGAGCGCCGCCTCCGCCCGGTCGCCGCGCCGCACGATCTCCACGGTCAAGCGGTCGGCCGGATCGGCTCGCATCGCGCCGTGGGCGAGGCGCGTCCAGAAGTCGCCGAACGCGGGCCAGCGGTGCCACGCCGCGGCCCAACGGGTGTGTACGTCGGACGTGAAGGCCATGCTCACCCCGCGGCCGTAACGCCACCAGGCCAACACCGGGTCGCCCCGCGGCGAGTCGAGCAGCAACTGGCTGCCCGGCCTCGCCCGGCTATCGACGTAACCGAGCAGCGGCGGCGCGGCGCGCAGGTCGAGGTCCTGGAGCATCCGCGTGGGGCGTACCACGGCCGGCCGGAACGGCTCTTCCGTAATGCCGTGCTTGCCCGCCGCCATCACGTCCCATTCCAGGATGCGGGCGATTTCTTCCGGCTCCCTGCAAAAGTACGCCTCACCGGAAGCGATTTCGGCGATGTTCCGCAGGAGTTCCTTCGGCGCCTCGTCGCCCACGCCCACCGTCGAAATGGTGATGCCCTCGTCTGCGATCTGCCGCACCAGCGCGTAATAATCGTCCGGGTGATAGGTCCCCTCGCTGATGACGATCATGTGCCGCAAGTCGGTGCTCGCGGCGCGCAGCGCCAGGTAGGCCTGGTCCATGGCCGGGTAGATGTTGCTCTGGCCGCCGGCGGCGACGGTGCCGATCAACTCCATGATCCGCTCCCGGTCGGAAAAGGGCTGCAATGGAACGGCCCAGTGCACCCGGTCCTCGAAGGCCAGGATTCCGACGGAATCGTCCGGGCTGAGCCGGGCCACCGCTTGCCGGGCGGCCTGCCGGGCCAACTCGATTGGCTCCCCCTGCATGGAACCCGAACGGTCGATCAGAAGCATCATGGCCAGCGAGGGCTTCGGTTTGTCGGGCCGCACGTGCGCCTCGACCGGCAGCATCGCCTCCAAGCGCGTCCCGCCGTAACCGCCGGCGGTGAACGCCCGGTCGCCACCCACGACGATCAGCCCGCCCCCGTGATCGCGCACATACTGCTCCACGCTTTCCAGTTGCCTCTCAGAGAACTTCTCCGCCGGCACGTTCGAGGCGATCAGCAGGTCGTATTCCAGCAGTGTGTCGAGCCGCTGCGGCAGTTGCCCGGCCGGCTTTGCCTCCACGTGGAACCGCCCTTCCCGCTCCAGCGCGCTCCGGAGCGCTTCAGCCAGTTCGGGCTGCGGATCGACCAGCAGGATGCGGGGCCTCGGCCGAACGGCCACCAGCGCCGTGGCCCGGTTGTTCTCCGGCAGCGTATCGCGGCAACCGTCCATTTGCGCGGCCAAGCGAATCCAGGGGCCGCTGCCGGAAATCTGCCGGAATCGGAACCGGTTCTCGCCCGGCGTCAGAGTCACCTCGCGTGGTTCCCACGGCGAATCGTTCACGCGAAGGGCGAGGCGGCCCGTATCGGCGTGGAGCGACCAGACCGTCACGTCCACAAAGAACGGTTCGCCGTGGCGGACCACACCCGGCGCCTCCACGGCCGCCACGCCCACCTCGTGCTCCGGCGGTGAAAGCGGCACGACGTCGACCGGGCAGCCGACCGCCGCGACGATCGCTTGCCCGTCGCCCCCGGCAAGGTGGCCGTCGCTCATCAGGACAACGCGGGGCACCCGGCCGGCCGGAACCCTCGCCCGCGCGGCCGCCAGCGCGGCGGCCAAGTTGGTCGGGCTGGATTCGGAATGGCCGGAAAAGGGAAGCTCCTGCACGACCGCCCCCCCGCCATGACGTCCCAAATCCTGCCGGAACGCTTCGGCCGACTCTGCGGCCTCCGCGCCGATGCGCCGCCCGGTGTCGTAGGCCACCACCAGCGCGATCCGGTCGCTGACCGAACGAAGCTTCGGCCCCGCCAGACCCAGGATCAGCAGCCCCAGCAGCGCGCAGCGAACGGCCAGCGACGCCGTACGCCGACCGGCCGGAAGCCCGACCAGGTTCCGCCGGAAGTACAACCAGACGAGCGGCAGCAGGGCGACGGCTGCCAGCCATGCGGGGCTTTCAAGTGCGAATTGTGTAGGCGAGGGGTCCAATTAACTCATCCACCGTCGTTGATAGAGGCACCATTCCAAAATGAGCATGGCCAAGGCCAACGCTCCCAGAAACGGCCACGCGGCCGGCCGGGAGTGCGGGAGTTTCCACTGCTCGGCCGGGGTGCCAACGTCCGGAGGCACCCGCAGGTCGCTCTCGCCCGGCGGAAAAACCGCGGCGGGTTCCACCGGAGGCTCCGCGTCCGCATCTTCCGCCCCCGCCCCAAGCCACCGGAGCGACTGGGCGAGCAGCGCGGGGAACTCCACGTGATGAAGCAGTTCATTGGCGCCGGGGTCTCCGCCGATCACCACGACGCGACCCTCCGGCCGGTCGAGGGCCAGCAGCAGGGGTTCCCCATCCGCCGTGGCGGCCAGGACGTGCGCCCGGTCGGGCTCGCTCGCCTTCAGTTCCAACCGTCCGACCTCCGAAAACACAAGTCCCTCCAGGTCCAAACCGGCAAGGATGCTCGACCGATTGCATTGCCATGCGACCGGCGCATGTTCCACGAATCCGCCCAGGCCCCACAAGTCGCACGCATTGCGAGGCCCCAACACCAGCAGCGGGCCTGCCGGCAGCCGCGGCGGCACCTCGTCGTGCAGCACGCAGATGGTCTTCGGGCCGGGCGCGTTCGGCAGGGCGTCCAATCGCTCCGTGTGGAACGCGGGGTTCGTCGCCAGCGCCGCCTCCACCAGCGGGTTCGTTTCGCCCACCAGCGCCACCCGGCGCACCGGCGCCGGCGGGATCGAGGCACTGGCGCGGTTGTCGGCCGGCAGCGCGTCGTCGTATTCGGCAACAACGGCCAGCGTGGCGGCTTCGCCGGTGAGCAATTCATAGACCCTGGCCGGGTGAGGCCCCGTGTCCCGCTCGGCCGGCGCGTCCGGGAAAATATCTCCGTCGAGCCGAAGCTCCAACGGGATCTCCGCGGCAGGGCGTGCGGGGAAACTCGCCACCTCGACGAGTACCTGCGCCGCCTCCGGCCGCCCGGGATCGCGCCGGGCGGCGACCCGGCGCACGGCCACGTTGGCCGCCTGCCCGCCGACGGTGTACACCTCCACGCCGGCGGCCTCCGCCACCTCCGGCGCGTCGGGAAAGCATGCGTCGGTCAGCACGACAATTCGGCCCCCGCGCCGGTTTTCGAGGATGCGCCGGGCCACGCCGACCGCCTCGGCAACTTGCGCGCGACCGTTGCCGGCAGTCAGCCTCTCCAGCGCCTCGCGAAGTTGCCGCCGGTCGTCCGTCGGCGCACAAACCACCCCCACCGGCGCCCCCCCGGCCAGGATGCCCGCTCTGTCGCCGTCCGGCAGAGAGCCGATCCATCGCAGGGCATGACGGCGGGCCGCCTCGAACCGCGAAGGCGGCGCGTCGGTGGCGTTCATACTGGCCGAATTGTCGAGGATGAGCACCGTGGTCCGCCGGGCCGAAAGCCTCGGCTGCGCCAACGCGAGGACGGCTGCCGCCAGGATGACAAGCTGCGCAGCTAACGACACGGCATGGCGGTGCGGCAGCCACCACGAGCGGAACCGCTGCTCGGCAAGCACTTGCTGCCACAGCGCGCCGGTGGCCACCGCGGCTTCCGGCGCCGCGGCCCGCCGCCGGTACAGCCACACAATAGGAGCCGCCAGCAACAGCCCCAACAGTGCCCAAGGGTTACCGAACATCGTCGACCTATGGAAGTTTCAAAATCCGTTGGAGTTCACGCTTTAGCGTGTTTTGACTACCGCATTGCTGGATGCAACCCAACTTCCAAAGCACGCTGAAGCGTGAACTCCAACACCGCACGCTGAAGCGTGAACTCCAACACCGCACGCTGAAGCGTGAACTCCAACACCGCACGCTGAAGCGTGAACTCCAACACCGCACGCTGAAGCGTGAACTCCAACACCGCACGCTAAA
>PWXP01000130.1 GCA_003561895.1 Planctomycetaceae bacterium
AGGGTTGTACCTCGTGGCCGACGGAATCGGAGGCTCGGCCGCCGGGGGTCTGGCCTCGCAGGTGGTTGCCGAGGTGTTGCCGCGGATGCTTCGGGAAAAGCTCGTGGGGGCCCCAAGCCCGGCCGATCCGGAAACCGCGGCCCTCGTCGCGGCGGCGCTGGCGGAACTCAGTGAGCAACTCCGCCATGAGAGCGAGGCGGCCTTGGGCGTGAAGGGCGTCGGCTCGACCGTGGTGCTGGCTTTGGTGCGCGGACTCCGAGCGCTAATAGCCCATTTGGGTGACAGCCGCGCCTACCTGCTCCATGCGGCGCGACTGGAGCAGCTTACGACCGATCACACGCTCGCCCAGTTGCTGGCCGCTCGCGGCGAGCTTCCCGACGACGAGGCGGCCGCCCGCGCAGCCTGCGGGCAGCTCACGCGTTTCGTCGGAATGGCGGCGGAAGCCCTTCCCCAGGTCCGCACGGTCGCCCTGTCGCCCGGCGATGGGCTCCTGTTGTGCAGCGACGGGCTCAGCGGGCTGCTTAGCACCGACAAAATACTGGCCGTCCTGAACGCGCACCCGCTCCCTGAAGAGGCCTGCCGGCACCTTGTGGACGCGGCCAACGCCGCGGGCGGCAACGACAACATAACGGCGGTCGTCGTTCAGATCGGAGACGAAACCACTGACAGCAATACGGGGTAAGGGACGGCGAAATATCCGTGTTTTTGCGTCACGACCCCGGCCGGCTTGAAATCTCCGGCTCGGCAGCGAAAATAGGGCTGTCCCCTGCTTGAACGTACGAAACATGCTGACCCCTCAGATCTGGCTTATCGGCGCCGACCCCCGCTGCGACCTCGTTGTCGACCAGCCGACCGTTTCGGCCCAGCATTGCCGGCTGACCCGGACCGACAAGGGCTACCTCCTGGAAGACCTGCAATCGACCAACGGTACGTTCGTGGGCGACCGGCGGATCGACACGCCAACGCCGGTGACCGAGGACGACACGATCACGCTGGGCCGATCCGTTCCGATGCCCTGGCCGGACGAAGCACCCCCCCGACGTGCCGTGGTCGAAACCGAGCCTGTGCCTGCGCCCTCACACTCCGACCGGGCTACCGGCGCAGAGGCGGATCGGATTCTTCGTATCGGTCGCCAGCCCGACAACGACATCGTGCTCGACTACCCGATCGTCTCCGGCCACCATGCCCGCGTGGTGTTCGTGCAGGGCCAACCGTGGATCGAGGACTGCGGTTCACGCAACGGCACGGCCATCGGGGCGCGGAGCAACCAGATTCAGCGCGCCAGGCTGTCGGCCGACGACGTGGTGTACTTTGGCACACTCCGTGTTCCGGCTGCTCGCCTCCTGGCCGGAAACCTGATTCTGGGCAGCCAACCGTACACGGCGCTGAAGATGGCCGGAGAGGAGACCGTCATCGGGCGTGCGAAAATATGCGACATCGTCCTGAACGACCCTCGCGTCTCCCGTCGCCACGCCCGGCTCATAAGCAAAGGCGAAAGCGTAGCTATCGAAGACCTGGGCAGCTCCATGGGGACGTTCGTCAATGGCGGCCGGATCACGGGTCGCCAGTCACTGCGGGCCGGCGATCTGGTGGCCATCGGCCGCTTCACCTTGAAGCTGACCGCCGAGGGCGACCTCGAACAGCGCGACTACCGCGGCAACGTCGCGATCGAGGCCCGCGGCGTGGCCGTCGACGTGCCCGGCTGCCGCCTTTTGGAAGGCGTGTCGCTGACGATCTACCCGTCGGAGCTGGTCGGCCTGATGGGCCCCAGCGGCGCGGGCAAGACCACGCTGATGAATGCCCTCAACGGCTACACGCCGCCGGCGGCCGGGCAGGTCCTGTTCAACGACGGCGACCTGTACGCCCATTACGCCGAGTACCAGGGCATGATCGGCTATGTGCCGCAGGACGACATCATGCACCGGGAACTGACCGTCGCCGAGGCGCTTTACTACACGGCTCGCCTGAGGCTTCCGGCCGACACCAGCGACGCCGAAATCTATCAGCGGGTCGCCGAAGTGATCGGGCAACTGGGGCTGCAGGGTACCGAAAAAGTACTCATCGGTTCTGCGGAGAAGAAGGGTATCAGTGGCGGGCAGCGCAAACGGGTCAATCTGGCCATGGAATTGATGACCGACCCGTCCGTGCTGTTCCTCGACGAGCCCACCTCCGGCCTCTCGAGCGAAGACGCCCTGATGGTGATGCGGCTGCTGCGCAACCTGGCCGACGGCGGCAAGACGATCATCGTCGCCATCCACCAACCCAGCCTGGAGGCCTACCGCCTGCTGGACAACCTGATCCTCGTGGCGAAGGACCCCAAGGCGGCCGAGCCGGGGCGGCTGGCCTACTACGGGCCGGCGTATCCGCAGGCGGTCGACTTCTTCAACCCCGGCGGCGTCGAGGGCCTGAAGCCGGGCCGCGAACCCTCGCCCGGCGAAGTGCTGCGCGGACTGGCCCGCGACCTCACGGCCGCCTGGGTGGCTCGCTACCAGGCATCGCCGCTGAAGCGGCAGTTCGTCGACGCCCGAAAAAAGAGGAAGGGGCTGGTCGGCCGAAACGGCCCGAAGGGAGGTTCGCACCAAGCTGGCCCGTCTCGCTCTCCCGCCGGCCTCGGCCAGTGGCAGACCCTCGTGCGGCGCTGTCTGGCCGTCAAGCTGCGCGATACGGCCAACACGGCCATCCTGCT
This sequence comes from Planctomycetaceae bacterium, assembly GCA_003561895.1. Taxonomy (GTDB): domain Bacteria; phylum Planctomycetota; class Planctomycetia; order Pirellulales; family Thermoguttaceae; genus PWXP01. The sequence continues at coordinate 2,687 of PWXP01000130.1, forward strand.
GGACCAGGCGCCGGTCATCGCCCTGCTGATGGTGCTGGTGTTCGGCAAACAGACCACCGAGGAGGTGACCGCCGACAACTGGTACGCGGTGGCCGGCGCTACGTCGACCACCGTGTTCCTGCTGGCCCTGGCCGCCTTGTGGTTCGGCTGCTCCAACGCCGCCCGCGAGATCGTCGCCGAATGGGCCGTCTACCGCCGCGAGCGGATGGTCAACCTGAAGATTCCCTCCTACGTCGGCTCGAAGTTCACGGTGCTCGGCGGGTTGTGCCTGCTGCAATGCGCCGTGCTGTTGGGCGTCGTCCACTTGGGCGCCGGGCTGAAGGGGCCGTGGCCGGCCATGTTCGGAATCCTGCTCCTGACCTCGCTGGTCGGGCTGGGCGTCGGCCTGACCGTCTCCTCCCTGGCGCGGACCTCCGAGGTGGCCGTCGCGCTGCTGCCGCTCATTCTCCTGCCGATGGTCATCCTGGCGGGCGTACTCCAGCCGGTCCACGAAATGGGCTCGCCGACGAAGCTCCTCGCCCACGCCATGCCCTCGCGCTGGGCCTTCGAGGGCCTGCTGCTGCTGGAGAGCGAGGAGCGTCCGACGTGGACCCCGCCGGCCGCGACCGACCCCGAAACGCCGGATGAGGGCGCCCCGGCCGAACCCGAGCCGCCACAGCAGCGCGACATGGCCGAACGCTACTTCCCCGCCGGCGACACCCGTACCAGCCCCCGCGCCGCCGGCATCGTATTGACCGCCATGCTCCTGCTGCTCACCGCCGCCATCCACACCATCTTCACCGCCCGCGACATCCATTGACGCGCCCGAGGCGTGCTTGGCGCGTTGGCGCGGGCTCGATAATTCCTGACGATGTAGGGTGGCGACAAGCGAGCCAAGAGGTTGGGAAGACTTCGGCCGCTCGCCCGGCCCCGCTCCCGGCGCACGACGTGTAAACCAGCCAGGCGTGGCTTGCGCCGTCCCACCCGGGACTTGCGTGACCTCGTCCCATCGATGAGAAAGGCTTGGTCAGAGCCGGTAAAGGGCAGGTCCATTTTCGGACATCGTTATTCTCCGAGAACAACGTGTGTTGGCCGAAAAATGGACCTGCCCCCGGCCGGCCGTTGAACGGTTACATTCATTCGAACCGCAGGCGGTCCAACGCATTGGACGCCTCGGCAGAAGCAGTTGAGTCCGGGGCCGTCCGGGCCGCGAGCCCGTACATGGCCATCGCCGCGCGGTCATTGCCGTTGTGCTCGAAACGGGCGGCGGTGGCCAGGTGGCGTTCGGCCCGCTCGGCCCGCTGGTTTGCGTCGTCGCGCTCGCGGAATGCTGCGGTCCTCTGGCGTGTCCGTTCGTGCGCGGCTGCGTCGGAAGCCCTTTGTGCGGCTCGCCGTGCCTCGAACCGCTCCTGGCGGCGTTGCCGAGCCTCCTCCTGCCACTGCTCGCGCATGATCTGCAGCCGGATTCTCTGTTCAAGTGCCCGGTACCTCTGTTCATGCGCCCGGTAGTAGGCCGCCCTCCCAGGGGAGTAGCCGGAAACGTACCTGTAGGTTCTCCGGACGACCGTTTGCGCGCTGGCACTTCCGGGGTACAGCGGCCCCACAACGCCGCCGAACAGGGCGACAAGCAGCATCGAGCGGGTCAGCAGCTTCAGTTTGGCCATGACGGCACCTCCCGTGGTGGATGTAAGGGGTGTTTCTCGCTCCTACACCTATATTCGGGATGCGGCCGGCGTTTGGGGGAAAAGTGGTGTAGGGTGGGGTGAGGTGTAGGGTGGGACGAGGTGTAGGATGGGGCGATTGATGGGTCAGGGTAGCGGCATGTGCCTGCTACTTTGCGCTGGTGCGAGGGTTGACGGGCCGATGGCGGCATGATAATATGACTTCTGGAACCGTAACACTACCCCTTTGCCGGGACTCTACTCTTCAATTTGGAGGGAAACCATGACGAAGACGCAAATGTACGCCCTGTTGATTGCCTCATTGGTACTGCTGGCCGGGGCATGGGAAGCGGCAGGGCACGAACTCAGGGCGGTGGCCAGCCCGTTCACACTCGACCAGCCGGGAGAGCAGGCCAGGATCCACCTCGCGTGGGGCCACGGCCTGGCGGACAATGGCGAACTCGATGCCGACGCGCTGGAGCGGTATGCGATCCTCTCGCCGGAGGGCGCCTCCGCATCTTTGCGGGCGGCCGGACTCTCGACGCACGTCAATCGAGTGCGGCTGAACGAGTCGGGCGTCTATCAGGTCGTCGCCGCCCGGCATCCTGCCGTGCTCACCTTCGCCTTCGATGCCGAGGGGAACCGGGTGTTTCGCCGGGGACCGAAATCGGAGGTGACCGAAGGCGAGATCGACTTCGCGCAGCGCATCCAACACGCGGCCCAGGCCCTGATTGCGGTCGGTCCGCCGCAGCCGGACGCCATCGAGCCGGCGGGACTGCCCGTGGAAATCGTCCCGCTGGATGGGCCGGAGCAGTGGCGCACCGGCCGCGACATACGATTCCGGGTGCTGGTGGAAGGTGAACCGGCGTCGAGGGAACTGCTGCTGGCGACCTATCTCGGTTTTGAGCCCGAGGAGGCCTGGTGCTACGCCGTCTCGACCGACCGGGGAGGAATTGCCGTCGTGCGGCCCCAGCAGGCCGGCGTCTGGACGCTGATGGTTCGGTCGCGCCGGCTCACCTCGGGCGAGACGCGGGAAGAATACGACTTCGATTCGTATACCGGAACGCTGACCCTGGAAATCCGCCCCTGAGTCGCGTGTTGGAGTTCACCGTTCAGCGTGTCAAAACCGCCGTGGTGTAAAGTTTCAGCACGCTGAAGCGTGAACTCCAACACTCCCGCCGCGGCCGGCACGCCCCTTGCATAGGAGGTCTCACCATGTCGATCTTCACCATGTCGATCTTCACCATGTCGATCTCACGGCGATTGATTCCCCATGCCGCAGCTTGGGGTTTGGCCGTCGCATTGATACACGCCGCGCCGGCCGCGGCCCATGAAATGGGGGCGGATTACCGCGTCGACGGCGACCGGCTTGAAGTGGAGGCGTCTTTCGACGACGGCTCGCCGGCGCAGGACGTGTCGGTCCGCCTGCTCGATGCGCACGACAACGAAGTGCGACGCGAACAAACCGACCACCGCGGCCGGTGCGCGTTCGCCGGCCTTGCGGCGGGAAGGTATCGGGTCATGCTGCTCGACGGAGCCGGGCACGTCGCGCAGCTCACGGTGGTGGTGCCCGAGGCTGCCGCCGGGCCGGAGATGCCGGAGGAGGATCCCTTCGACACGCCGGATCCAGTGGTGGAGCCGGCCCACCCTCCATCCCCTACCTTGGTCGTGCTCTACCTCGCGTTGGCAGGCGTATTGGTCGCCTTCTGCAGCCTCGCGTTCTGGTTCGCCGGGAAAACTTGTGCGTAACCGTTCACGCGGTTAGAATAAGGCGATTTCACGAACAATCCTCCCTGGAGACCTGTGCCGTGCGGAACGATCAGTGTATTGCAATTGTTGTCCTTTGGGTTGCTTGGGCCGCCGTGGCCGGTGGATGGAACGGTGGGGCCCGCGGCAGCGAAGCGGGGAGCTACGCATGGCCGGAACGGCCGGTGGAGGGGTACTTCGCCGGGCGGCCTTGGTACGGGGAACTGACCGCCGCGCTGGCCTCGGAGGCGGCCGCCGCCGAGGATACGGCCAGGCGGCTCGCCCGCCGCCATGAGGGCGACCGCCTCGTACTGGAGGCCATTGCCGACTGGCTCCGCGAGGACTTCTCCCACGGCAACGGGTCGGCCGCCGCTTCGCACGTGGAAGGCTCGCTCGAAGCGCTCAGCGACAGTCACACCCCGAAAGACTCCAACGACCAGTCCATCCCGCGGTTCACCTGGTGGGCGCGTAAGGGAAGCCGGGAATGGGTGCAGTACAACTTCCCGGAGCCGCGGCAGGTTTCCGGCGTGGAGGTCTACTGGTTCGACGACCGGCCCCGGGGCGGCTGCCGCGTGCCGCATTCCTGGGAGGTGCTGTACCGCGACGGGCGGCAGTGGAAGCCGGTCGAAGGCGCCGGGGCGTACGGCGTCGAGCGCGACCGGTACAACAAGGTAACGTTTGAGCCGGTGAAAACCAGCGGCCTCCGCCTGGCGGTCCGCCTCCAGGAGAATTACTCCAGCGGCGTGTTGTCTTGGAAAGTGCTTCCGGAGCATCTTTCCGCCAAGGCGCCGGCGCCGGGGCTCGCGCTGCGCCGGCGAATCGAACCGATGGTCGATTCCCTCGGCGGCGCCCCGCACTTGCGGCGCAGCCTCCGGGACCGCATCGACACGCTGGCCGCGCGCGGCGAGGCGGCCACCGGGCAGCAGTGGGCCGAATTGTACCTCGACGCCGCCGCGCTGCGCCGCGCGGCCCGCCTGGCGCCCCACCGCGACGCGCTCCGCCGCGTCGTCTTCGCCAAGCACTTCCTGATGGGCGGCTCGCACTACGCCTACACCGAGGGTCAGTCCGACGCCCAGCACGAGCGCCACTTCCGGCCCGGAAGCGCGCTGTGCATGATGGAACTCGACGGGCTGTTCGCCTCGGTCCGCACGCTCATCGACGATCCCGGCGGCGTGCTGCGCGACCCGGATGTCTGCTACGACGGCCGTCGCGTCCTGTTCGCCTGGAAGAAGTCGGACCGGGAAGACGATTACCACTTGCACGAGTTGGACCTCACCACCGGCGAGCGCCGCAAGCTGAGCGAGGGCCTCGGCTACGCCGACTACGAAGCCGCCTACCTGCCCGACGGGAACATCGTATTCAACTCGACCCGCAGCATACAGACGGTCGACTGCTGGTGGACGGAGGTGAGCAACCTGTTCCTGTGCGACGCCGACGGCCGGTTCATCCGCCAGGTGGGCTTCGACCAGGTGCATACCAACTTCCCCACCGTCACCTGCGACGGCCGGGTGATCTATACCCGGTGGGATTACAACGACCGGGGGCAGATTTATCCGCAGGGCCTATTCCAGATGAACCCGGACGGCACCGCCCAGCGGGCGCTGTACGGCAACAACTCGTACTTCCCGACGACGCTCATTCACGCGCGGTCGATTCCCGGCACGGGCAAGTACGTGGCCATTTTCACCGGCCACCACACGACGCAGAAGGGCTGGCTGGGCATCATCGACCCGGGCCGGGGCCGCGAGGAGAACCAGGGCGCGCAACTGATCGCCCCGGTGCGCGAAACACCGGCCGTGCGGATCGACCGTTACGGCCAGTCGGGCGACCAGTTCCTCTACCCGTACCCGCTCAGCGAGCGCGAGTTCCTCGTCAGTTTCCAGGCCGGGGGGGAAGGGCAGTTCGGCATCTATTACATCGACGAGGACGGCCGGCGGGAACTGCTGGCCAACGATCCGGGCAATCACTGCAACCGTCCGATTCCCGTACGCCCCCGCCCGCGTCCCACCCCGCGGCCCAGCACGGTCGACTACCGCAAGTCGACCGGGGCCGTCTTCCTCCAGGACGTGTACGGGGGGCTGGGGTTGCAGGGCGTCGAGCGGGGGACGATCGCCGCGCTTCGCGTGATTGCCCTGGAGTACCGCGCGGCCGGCGTAGGCGAGAACCGCAACAGAGGCCCCGCCGGCGGCGCCCTGGTGAGCACGCCCATTTCGATCAACGGCGCGTGGGACGTGAAGCGCATCCTGGGCACGGCCCCCGTGCTGCCCGACGGCTCCGCCGCGTTCGAGGTGCCCGCCCGCATGCCTATCTACTTCCAGGCCGTCGACGCAAACGGCCACGCGGTGCAAACGATGCGAAGTTGGACCACACTCATGCCGGGCGAGGTGCAGTCGTGCGTCGGGTGCCACGACCACAAGAACTCCAGCCCACCGGTGGTCGGGTTGACCGAAGCGGCGCGGAAAGGCCCGCGGCCGCTTGAGGAGTTCTACGGCCCGGCGCGCGGATTCAGCTTCATTCAGGAAATCCAGCCGATCCTGGACCGGCACTGCGTGGCGTGCCACCATTTGGCCGAACCGCCACCGTATCTGCGGAACGCGTCGTCGCGGCCCCGCCCCTGGGAGCGCGAGAACGATGAGATCGTACCCGCCTTCAGCCTCCGCGGTGTGCAAACGCTCGACAAGCGGGCGGAGCGCCTCTGGAGCGACTCGTACGTGGCCTTGGCGCACCGCCGGGTGGCCAACTGGATGAACCCGCAATCGGCGCCGCCCGTGCAGCCGCCCTATTCGACCGGCGCCGCGCGGAGCCCCGTCATTGAAATGCTCGAACGCGGTGAGCACTTCGGCGTTTCGCTCGACCGCGAGGCGATGGACAAGCTGGCCCTGTGGATCGACCTGCTGGTGCCCTACGCGGGCGACTACACCGAAGCGATGAACCCCGAGGTGCTGCCTCGCTACCTGCATTTTCTGGAGAAGCGGCAGCGCTGGCAGGAGGAAGAGGCGCGGAACATCGCGGCCCTCATCGAACACTTCGAAACGGGCCGGAGCGCCCCTTGACCGTCCCCGCGGCCTACCGCCCGGCCAACTCGTCGCGGACCCAGTCGCGGAAGCGGCGGATCCAGGTCGTTTCGTCGGTTTCGGCGCGACGGTCGAGGAACTCCTCGATTTTTCCAATCGGCAGAAACGGAAACGCCGCACTGG